>CAKQZO010000112.1 GCA_934293835.1 uncultured Lacticaseibacillus sp.
ATTGCGCTCGCTAGGGGGCTTCTTGGGGTTTAATCGCCAGATGCCAGGCTAGAAAGGGGCCGGGGCGGTGACGGTGTGGGTATGCTCAGAAAGCGGCTGCCGCCAGGTGAGGGTCGTGGCGTGCAACATGAGCCTTGGAGCGGGGTTCGCCGGCGCGTAAAGCGGGTCGCCGATGATTGGCTGGTTGATGCTGGCGAGATGGACGCGCAGTTGGTGGGTGCGTCCCGTTGCCAAAGTTAACCAGACGCGGTCACTGACGTTACCTTGATGAAGCCGCTGAAAATAGGTGATGGCCTGATCGCCGTCTGGCCGGACCAGTCGCTTGCGTTTATCCGCAGGATCGCGTCCGATCGGGGTGGTGATAGTCCCGCTTGCCGCGATACCTGGAGTCACCAAAGCGGTGTAAGCGCGCGCCATCGTCTTGGTTGCCAGTTGTTGGTTGATGATGGCTTGAGTTAGCGGGTCTTTGGCAATCAAGGTGAGGCCGCTGGTCGCCATGTCTAGGCGATGGGTGATGAAAGCAGGGGACGGCGCGAGGTAGGCGGCGACCGCATTCATCAACGTGCCATTTTCGCCTGGCTGGTTAGGATGGGGTTTCATGCCGGCTGGTTTGTTCACGACGAGGACGTGCGCGTCTTCGTAAACGATGGCCAACGGCACCGTGGCCAAGGCGTAATGCGTGGGATCAGCGCTTTTGAGATGAAGGGTCACTTGATCCCCCACGCCGACAGGCTGGTTGCCATAGCGATACTGGCCGTTAACCAGGACGGCTTGGTGTTGGCGGAGCCAAAAGCGATAGCGTTTAGGGACTTGCCAGGCAGTGAGTTGCTCGGTGATGCTTGGATAAGGCGTGGTGACTTGCGCATGCAAGATGAATTCGGGCATGAGACGGATTCCTTTTCGTTGAAATTGCGTTAAATTAGAGAGGCTCGCCAAGGTGATTGTTGGCGATGTGTTACAATATTGTCATTATTCTAATATAGGGGGAAGTTACGTGACATACCTCAAGCAATTCTGGGCGTGGCTGGCGCCGTATCTCCGCCGCCTAGGCCACGCGATCGCGTGGGTTTTCCGCCGCTTCCAGTTGATTCGCTGGGCGATCTTGATCGGATTGATGCTGATTCTGGTCGCCAGCGCCTTTTTCACTTACAAGGCCAAAACGGCCGATGTTCAAGATATTAAGTCGACGCTTCAGACGAAGACGACGATTTATGATCGCAAGAACCAAGAAGCCGGAACGCTGTACGGGCAAAAGGGTACCTACGTCGAACTCAGCCAGATTGCCAAGCCGATTCAAAATGCGGTGTTATCGACTGAGGATCGAACCTTCTATTCCAACTGGGGATTCTCGATCAAAGGGATTTTGCGTTCGGTCGTCAACCTCGTGATTCATCGTGGTGAAATCACGGGTGGCGGCTCGACGATTACCCAACAGTTAGCCAAAAATACGCTTCTGACGCAACAGCAGAGTTATTTACGCAAAGCCCAAGAGCTGTTTTTGGCCGTCCAGCTAACCAAAGTGTACTCTAAAGCCGATATTTTGACGATGTATCTTAACAATGCCTATTTTGGTAATGGCGTTTGGGGCGTCGAAGATGCATCGGAGCGGTATTTTGGTAAGCACGCCAGTCAGCTCGACGCCTCAGAAGGGGCGACGCTGGCGGCAATGCTTCGCAGCCCCAGTTATTATAACCCAGTCGACCACATGGATCATGCGTTGGCGCGACGAAATCTGATCTTGGGCTTGATGGTCGATAACAACAAGCTCACAACGGCAGAGGCACAGTCTGCCAAGAATTCTAGCCTAACGCTCAAAGACAATTATTCGCAAGGCAACGCGGAAAAGTATCCTTATTTCTTCGATGCTGTCATCGAGGAAGCCCAAAAAGACGGGATCTCCCAAGATGATATTGTCAATAAAGGCTACAAAGTCTACACGACGCTGGACCCGACGTATCAAGAAGAGATGCAGACTACCTTCGACAACGACGCCAACTTTCCTGACAACGCCAGCGACGGAACCAAGGCGCAAGCCGCTAGCATTGCGGTTGATCCTAACAATGGTGGGGTCTTGGCCGTCGTCGGCGCTCGCGGAACACACGTCTACCTCGGCTTCAACTATGCTACGCAGTTGCAGCGCAGTCCTGGCTCGACGATCAAGCCGTTGATGGTTTACACCCCGGCGCTTGAACATGGTTATGCGTATGATTCGACTGTCCAAGATAAGAAACAAAGCTACGGTAAAGATGATTACACCCCGACCAATGCGACTGGGACGTATACTGGGAGCCTGCCGATGTATTTGGCCCTTGCCAATTCTGTGAACACCAGCGCTGTGTGGCTGTTGAACAAGATCGACGTTCAGACCGGGGTCAAGAGTCTGGAGCGCTTCGGCATTACGCTGAAGAAGAAGGATCAGAATCTTGCCGCAGCCTTGGGCGGGGTCACCACCGGTTTCTCACCACTGATGATGGCCCGGGCGTATTCGGCGTTTGCCAACGGCGGTTATCTGCCACAGACACACTTTATCCGCAAGGTGGTTGACGCCACCGGTAAGACGGTCGTCGATAACACTGACAACACGAAGAAGCGCATCATCAAGCAATCGGTGGCCAAGTCCATGACCTCGATGATGTTAGGGACATTCAAATACGGAACCGGGGTTTCTGCAGCACCTGCTGGTTACACCGTTGCCGGAAAAACCGGTTCGACGGAAGTGCCGAATAGTTGGGGCTATGGAACCCGTGATCAATGGGTCGTCGGCTATACACCGGATATCGTCGTTGCAACGTGGACGGGATTCGTGCGCACCGATGCGCAGCACTTCTTAGTGGGCACCAGCGAGTCAGGGGTTGCGCCGATCTTCAAGGCCGAGATGCAAAGCATCCTGCCAAGTACGCCACAGTCGAGCTTCAACACCAAAGACGCCAAGGAGATGGCCACACTGCAGACTCCAGCAAGCGCCAGCAGCAGCGGCGGGAATATTTGGAACAACGTGCAGTCTGGCGTGGAATCTGGGATCAATTCTGCTAAGGATAAGGTCAATGAATGGTATAATGATCTCAAGGGCTTGTTCAACTAGCCTAAATCAATTGAAATGAGGCGCCTATACATGGCAAACGTTTACGATACAGCGAACCAACTCGCACAAGACTTGCAAGACTCGCAACAGTTCCAGGAGACCAAGCACGCCTTCGATATGCTTAAGCTGGATGCGGTCGCATACGCATTGTTCCAACAGTTTCAAGAGAAGCAAATGACCTTGCAAAAAAAGCAGATGAATGGTCAACAAATCGGTGACGAGGAAATCAACGAGTTGCAAACCCTCAGCGAAAAGATGCAGAGCATGCAACCGATCACCGATCTGATGGTCAAGGAGCAGGCCTTGTCTCAAGTAATGGACGAACTCAACCGGACGATCTCTCAACCGATCGTTGACATGTATCAAGGTAAATAGGTATCCGAGTAAGGATCGGCCACGCGCCGATCCTTTTTGGTGAGTTGCGTTTTCCTGGGAAAATCGCTATCATTACAGCATATACGGGCTTAGAAAAGGTGAACTGAAATGGTTAAAAAATTATTCGATTATCAAAATGGCGCGGATCTCACGTTGCCAGTTTTGGTTAAATCTGCTGAGGTGCGTGTCGCCAAGAACGGCAAGAAATTCATCGCGTTCAACTTCCAAGATGCTTCCGGCCATATCTCGGCGAAGTTCTGGGATGCCAGCGAAGCCGATATCGCGCAATTCAAGGCGGGTGAGGTGGTCTTGCTTCACGGCAAACGTGAATTATATCAAGGCAATCCTCAAATTAAGATCTACAACTTGCGCCTGGCGACTCAAGAAGAAGGGAACAACCCGGCGAATTATCAAGAGCACGCGCCGGAATCAGCCGATGACATGGGCGAAGAACTTAACGGCTTCTTGTTTGAAATCACCAATGCTAACTGGAACCGGATCGTGCGCCGGTTGTTGGCCGATCACAAGCAGGCATTTTTAACCTATCCAGCGGCCAAGTCCAACCACCATGCGTTCACCGGTGGCCTCGCGTTTCACACCCTCAGCATTTTGCGTTTGTGCAAGAGCGTCGCGGAACAATATTCCAGCGTCAACAAATCATTGTTGTATGCTGGTGCGATCTTGCACGATCTCGGCAAGACGTTAGAACTTAGCGGTCCGGTTTCGACAGAATATACGATGGAAGGCAATCTGATCGGCCATATTGTCCTTGTCGATGAGGCACTGGTTCAGGCTGCGCAGACGCTGAAGATTGACATCCATCAAGAGGACATGGTCATGTTGCGGCACATGGTCTTATCTCATCATGGCCTGTTGGAGTATGGGTCGCCGGTTCGTCCGGAGTTGCTTGAGGCCCAAATCCTGCATAATCTTGACGACATGGATGCGCAGATCAATATGCTGACGACCGCGTATCAGCATGTTGACCCCGGCACGTTCACCGAGCGGCTCTTCGGCATGGATAATCGCCGGTTTTACCGCCCGCAAAACGGGAAAGGGTATCCTGATCCGCGCTAACATTGAAAAGCCTGATTATAGGCTTTTTTTATTTGGCAAAATGAATTCGGCGAGCGCAAAAAAAACGCCTCGCGAGGCGAGGCGCCGATGGTGCATTACTTGCTTGTCGAAGTTGCGGTGCTGCTGGTGCTTGAGCTAGAACTGTCAAGGTAGACAGACAGCACGTTCTTAAGGTCATCATCCTTGATGGAAACGTTGGCCTTCTTGAGGACCTTCTTGATGACGCTGGTCATAACCGTCGTGTCAGATTCCCAGCTGGTGTAAAGTTGTTTCTTAAGTTCAGCGGTATGCGCGGACTTCGTACCCTTTGCAGGGACCTTGATCGCGCGGATGACATGGTAGCCATAGCTAGTCTTAACTGGGGTCGTGGTGAATTCACCGGCTTTGGTCAGCTTGAATGCGGCCTTCTTGAAGGTGGCATCGAGGCTCGTATCGGTGTTGTCGAACGCGGCCAGTTTGCCGGCATCAGAAGCCGTTGCCGTATCTGTGGAGTTGGCCTTGGCTAACTTCTTGAAGTTGGCTTCGGAGTTATCCTTTTGCAGATCCTTGATGATTTCTTCAGCCTTGGATTTCTTGGCAACCAGAATGTGTTGCACGGTAATCTTCGGTTCGTATTTCTTCCATTGCGCGTCGATTTGCTTTTGGGTCGGCTTCTTGAGATCCTTCAACGCGACCGCGGAAAGCAGTGAAGTCTTGATCTGTTCTTTGAACGACTTGGTGGTCAGGCCGTTTTGTTCCAGCGCAGAGGAGAAGCTGGAACCATATTGTTTCTTGACCTTGTTATATTGTGCGGTGACCTTCTTGTCAGAAACCTTGTCGCCATATTGCTGTTCCAACGCCTTGAGGACGATCATGCTCCGCAGGGTCGATTGGCC
>CAKQZO010000113.1 GCA_934293835.1 uncultured Lacticaseibacillus sp.
GCTCGGCACCATGATCCGCAAGCCTTGCGGTAAGACGACATGGCGCATCGCCTTGCTCCAAGACAGGCCCAGGCTCCGCGCAGCTTCCATCTGACCGGTCGGGACGGCGTCCATGCCGCCGCGCACGAAGGCCGCGGTGTAGGCCCCTTCGTTCAGCGTCAAGGTGACGATCCCGGCGATGAAGGCCGGAATCTTGGTGCCGGTCAGACTCGGAATGCCGGTGTAGACGAATAAGGCGAGCACTAGCAGCGGCAGGCCGCGGAAGATGTAGATGAACGTCGTCGCGATGCCCCGGGCAACGGGATTCGGCATGACGCCGAGAAGTCCGATCAAGACCCCGACAATCGTCGCACAGATGATGCCCATGATCGTCAGCGTGATCGTCTGGCCGAGACCGGCCATCAAGGTACTCCAGTTTTCCTTGAGTAGGCCAACGAAGCTACGATCGGCTTCTTGGGTCTTAGCGTTCTTCTTCTTCTGAGAGGCCACGGTGCCGTTGCCGAGATATTTGGCGACGATCTTGTCGTAGGTGCCATCGGCCTTGATCTTCTTGATTCCGGAGTTGATCTTGCCCATCAGGCCATCGGTGCGGCCCTTGTTCAAGGCGATGCCGTAATATTTCACGGTTTCGGGTTTTGCAACGATCTGGAGCTTCATTCCGGTTGCAATCGAGTATTGCAAGACCGGCTGGTCGTCGAAGCAGGCGACCGAGTTACCAGTGATGACGTCTTGGTACATGTTGTTCGAATCATCGAAGGTCACGGTTGAAAAGCCGTATTTGGCCTTGATCGAGTTGGCGTAGTCAGCCGCGGCCGTCCCGGTCTTGATGGCGACCCGTTTGCCGCGCAGGTCTTTGAGACTGTGGATGTTAGCGCCTTTTTTGACCGCGGCAACCGGACCGGTGGGATAGTAAGGCTTGGACATGTCGAACTTCGCCTTACGTTCGGGGGTGATTGTCATGCCGGCGATGACCCCGTCGATCTGTTTGGCTTCCAGCGCCTGGACGGCCGCATTGAAGCCGACGGGTTTGACGGTGACTTTGAAGTCTTCCGCCTTAGCGACAGCCCGAATCAGATCGATGTCGATCCCTACATACGTGTTGCTTTTGTTCGCAAACTCGAACGGGGCGTAACCGACATCGGTATAGAAGGTATAAGTTTTCTCCGCGGCTTGAGAAGCGTGCGTTGGCGTGAGTGCCAGGCCCAGTAATACGGCGAAGGTGGTTATAATGGCGGTGAATAACCCTGATTTTTTCATCATATTCTCCAATCATTTTCTCATAAACTGTTATAAGCATAATGATTTAGGCAGCTAATGTCCATTGTTGATGTGAGCAAAGCCGACAAATTCCTGCGGCAGATGCGGTATAATTGCCTAGAGATGTGCAAGGAGGGATAGCGTGACGAGGCGCCGAGTGATCTATTTAGTTGCCGGGAGCGGAATCTTGATCGGCGCGGTATGGTTGGGGTTCAACTACCGGGCGGTTTTCAGTTTGGTCAAGGCGCCGTGGTTCAACCAGCATGCGCTGGTGCATTACATGCGCAGCCGTGGCCCCTGGGCGATGTTGCCGCTGATCATCTTACTTGCGACGGTGTCGGTGATTCCCGGCGCGCCGAATTCGGTGGTGGCCGTGGTGAGTGGCATCTGCCTCGGTGCCCCGCTGGGCTTCGTCACCAACTTGCTCGGGCTCAGCATCGGCAACACGCTCGGGGCGGCCCTGATCGATCACCTGCCGCACAGCCAGCGCGCCAGCCAGAAGCGGCTGGTCGAGGAGCTGACGCACCTGACGCATCCGCGCTTGCGGGTCGTGATCGCGTATGCGATTCCGTTCATCCCCAACACCCTGACGCACATCGCGGCGGCGCGGGTGGGCATCAAAGGGCGCGAGCTGGTGCCGTTGATCGTGCTTGGCGCGCTGCCAACCGCGTTCTTCTATGCGTTCGGTGGGGATGCTGTCTTGAAGCTGAACTGGCCGCAACTGCTGATCGCGGTCGTCGCCATCGGTGCCAGCGTGGGCCTGATCGGGTTGATTCGCCAACATCACGAAAAGCAGAATTGAGACATCATAAAAGGCCACTGACGCAAAGCTGTGTCGGTGGCCTTTTATGATGTCTAGAACAACGATGCCGACTTGGAGGCGAGGTAATCGTCTTCGACCTTCTGATAGGCGCCTGGCTCAGCCGTTTCTAAGGCGTTGCCGATCACGTCGGCGGCTTCAGCGTAGTTGTAGTGCTGATACAAGTCCTTGGCCTGCGTCGCGGCGCTGTCGATTTCTGGATGCGAGGTCTTGTAACGATTGGCGTATTGCAGGAGTTGTTCGCACATGCCGGCGGAATCGACGATCGTGCGGCTTTGGTCCTTGAGTTGGTCGATGTCGTCGCCGAGTTGGATCAGTTGCTTGGCGATGGCATCGAGGTCGATCTTGATCTGGCTGAGGTCGTGATTGAGTTGCTTGAGTTCCTTGGAGACGACGTTGAAGAAGTCTAAGTATGGCCGCGGCAGACCGGGGAGCTGGTGGCGCGACACCTCGGCTTTGACCTCTCGCAAGGCGAGCTCGAAGCCGTCTGCGGATTCAACGGCCTGATGTTCGCGCGCCTGCAAGTCGGACACGCTGGTGTTGATCTCTTGATGCCGCGTCTCGATGGCCTTGAGGTCGTCACGCGCTTGCGTGTATTGCGCCAGGATCGTCGAGTAAACCGCGGTGTTGGCGGCGATGCTTTCCTGGGCGGTCGTGTAAGCTTCGGCGATTGTATCGAGCTGTTGGGCGAGTTTCTCGGCATCAGCCATCTCGTTGTGCGTGAGGGTATAGCTTTGATTGAGGTGGTCGAGTTCAAGTTGTAAGGTGTGGTTTTGTTTCTGGGCATGGGCGATGAACTGCTTGAGGTCGCCAGTTTGTTGCTGGACACTCTTTTTGGCGTTCAGCTCTTTTTCCATTGTTGCGTATAAGCCGTCGATTGCCTTGGCGGTGGCCACGACGTTGTCGGCCAGCTCATCGACGGCCAGGTCAGTGATCTGATCATGCGCGACCTTGACCTGCGTGGTGCAGGCGGCGATGCCCCCAGGAACGTCTTGGGTGAAAACGTAGTGCTCGGCGGCCAAGGAATGATAGCCTTGCGTCAGTTCCTCAAGCTGTGCGGGGAACTCGTTGACGACGGTGTTGACTAACTTCGGCAGGCGGCTGACTTGATCTTGCAAGGTGCCCACGCTGACGGCGAGGCTTTCGAGCTTGGCGCTGGCCGCGGCGTGGTCGCCGGAGTCGGAGATGGTCGCGGCTTCGTGCAGGCTTTCGGCCAGCGTGTCCAACTCACTTTCGAGTTGCGGCAAGGCGCTGTCGAACGCGTAACTCTTCGCCAAGATCGTCTTGCGCGCCTCTTGGTAATCGCCGCGCAGGGTCTTGAGTTGTTCGCGCGTCGTCGCTTCGCTGGTTTGCAAGGCCACAAGCGCCTTTTTGATTGTGTCAAGCTTGGTATCGGCGGCGATGATCTGGGCTTGAATCTCCGTGCGCGTTGTCCTGAATTTGACGAATTGGAACTGCTTGTTTTGCAGCTCCGCGTCTAATAGCGCTGTTTGTAAGCCAGCGAGTTCTTTTTCCGCGACTTTCTGGTAATCGCGTTGCCACTTCGTGAAGTGGCGCAGCGAGTCGCCTGCCAAGCCGAGATTGGCGATGGATTTGATCAAACTGGTCAACTCACCGTTATCGACTCTTTCGACTTCTTGATCGAGTTGGTGTAACCGCGACGCGTTGAAGCGTTGTAGCCCCCATACCCCGACACCCAATAAGACGATGATGACAATTACTGTAATAATCCAAGTCATTCTTACACCTTCCGCACTCGAGACCGCATTGCATTTTGTCCGCAAGTTCACTATACTTCAGTAAGCCAGCGGGTACGGTTTCATTTCCTTATCCTTTAGTATCTCAGAAACCTTGCGAACAAGGAAGTCATTATAAGGAAAAAATGCCTATCTGACGCAGATTTGTAAAAAATGAGGTGTAAAATCATGTCCACAGCACCATTAGATCCACTCGTTGTCGCCCAACTCGACGCATTGTTGAGCGACGAGCCGAATCCGATCACCGTTTTGAGCAATGCCTCAGCGGTGCTCAACGCCAGCCTCGAAAAGGTGAACTGGTGTGGCTTCTACCTGTTCTCCAAGCGCACCGGGACGCTTGACCTCGGCCCGTTCCAGGGATTGGTTGCGTGCACCCACATTCAACCCGGGGCCGGGGTCGTCGGCACGGCATACGCCAACAACGCGGCGATGATCGTGCCCAACGTCCATGAGTTCGCCGGCCACATCGCCTGCGACTCGGCTTCAAATTCTGAGGTGGTTGTGCCGTTAGTCGTTGCCGGAAGCGTTGTCGGGGTGTTGGACATCGACTCACCAAGTCTCGATCGTTTCAGCCAGGCCGATCAAGACGTTTTGGTGCAGGCGGCTGATGCTATCGCAAAACAGCTTGACGTTAAGGCCTTGGCTACGGTATACTAGCCTGCGAGTAATTTAATGCAGCAGTGAACGGCATGGTCGGCTCCAGTGGCGTAACTGTCAGGATCGACAGAGAGCGTAGTAACCGCGGCTGCTAAGGCGAACCGCCTAGCGTGACTGTCCGTGTGCTGAGTTCACATTCATTAACTTACTCCAAACAAAATTTTTGGAGGAATTTCAATATGTCTCGTTATACTGGACCTCGCTGGAAGCAATCTCGCCGTCTCGGCCTGAGCCTCTCCGGCACTGGTAAAGAATTAGCTCGTCGTCCTTATGCGCCTGGTGACCACGGTGCCAACAACCGCCGTAAGGTCTCCGAATACGGCCAACAACTTCGCGAAAAGCAGAAGCTTCGTTGGATGTACGGCTTGAACGAACGCCAATTCCGTAACTTGTTCGTCCGCGCCGGCAAGATCACCGAAGGCACCCATGGTGAGAACTTCATGATCCTGCTTGAAACTCGCTTGGACAACCTGGTATTCCGCTTGGGCCTGGCGACGACTCGCCCTCAAGCTCGCCAGCTCGTTAACCATGGTCACATCTTGGTTGATGGCAAGCGCGTTGACATTCCTTCCTATGAAGTCCGTCCTGGCCAAGTGATCACCTTGCGTGAACGCTCCCAGAACCTGACAATTGTTAACGAAGCGATCGAAGCAACGGTTTCCCGTCCTGCTTACGTTTCCTTCGATGACAACAAGAAGGAAGGCACCTTGGTTCGTTTGCCACAACGTGACGAACTCGAACCAGAAGTCGACGAAGCCCTTGTCGTTGAATACTATAACCAGATCCTTTAATTTTTATGGCTCTTCGTCAAGTAGAGTTGATAGATTTTTGATCCTGCGCCTAGACCGGAATTGGTCTAGGTGCTTTTTGTTAA
>CAKQZO010000114.1 GCA_934293835.1 uncultured Lacticaseibacillus sp.
CACAAAAAGCTTAGTGCTAGATGTGTAAGTCAGCGGTGTTCCCAGAAGCTCGGTCATTTATGGCCGAGTAGTTCACCTGATCGGTATAATACATCACCGCGAAGGCCCCTTCGCCGGTATGCGTGGCGATGATCGGGGAGGTGGCGCGCACGATCATCGGCAGCGTTGGACGCACAGCGTGGAGTTTATCCGCCAAGGTTTGGGGGTAGACGGCACTGCCGGCGTAGGAGATGCCGACGCCTGCGAGACGTTCGCATTGTTGCAGGTGGGTCAGCAGGCTGGCGGCAAAGCGATGGATGGTTTTGGCTCCGCGCCCTTTTTGGCGGACGCTCAACTTGCCATCGGCGACTTCTAAGATCACCTTGATGTTCAAAAGCGAGCCGAGCGCCCCGGCCGCACGACTGAGGCGGCCGCCTTTGACGAGGTTATCGAGCGTGGTGACGGCCAGCAGCACTTTGGTGCGGGCTTTGACGCGGGCCATCTCTGCGAGAATTTCAGGCATGGCCGCGCCTTTGGCAATCATCTTGGCCGCGGCGATGAGCTGAAAACTCATCGCGCGGTCCAGAAAGTCTGAGTCGATCACGGTCACTTGGCCGGTGGCCATGTCGGCGGCTTGGCGCGCGGCATTGACGGTACCAGAAAGCGCGGCCAGCATGTGCACTGATAGCACTTCGCTACCATCGGCAGTCAGTTCGTTGTAGGTGTCCAGGAAGCGTCCAATCGGAGGCTGAGAGGTTTTGGGCAATGTGGCGGAAGCCGCCATGGCGGTCATGAATTCGCTGCGGCTGATAGTTTCGCCGTCGATGTAGATCGTATTGTCGATCATGACAGTCAGCGGCACGACATGAATATGATATTCGGCGATCTCTTCATCGGTCAGTTGAACAGAGGAATCGGTCACAAGCTTGATAGTTGTCACGAATAGCGTCCTTTCTTCTGGTCTTGAGAACCAGATGTCAACTTTTCGAGTATTATATCATGCCCTTAAGCTTTCGTACAGTTGCCGATCCTAAAAAAGGGCTGCAACTTTTTTGTCACAGCCCCCTGGCGCAGATTCAAATGGCAGTCAAGAATGCCACCAAGCCGAAAACGATCCCGGGGGCGTTGGCGATCAGGATCGGCCAATCGGTTTTCTTGTGCATCAAGGCATAGGCACACCAAAGCGCCGAGTTGATGGCCGCAACCAAGGGCTGCAGCGGGTTACCCTTGGCGCCGGCGAGGTTGTTCATGATTTGAGGGACATAGGACACATACATCGCGATCGAAAGCACCGAGCCCAGACGGCCAACCAGGGCCATGTGTTTTGCCAGCTTAACATTTTCTTCCATCAGTTACACTCCTTATTCGGAAGCTAATTGTAGCATGTGGTTCGCACGGTTTTGAAAAAATACCGGACATCACACAATCAAGTTCCTGAAAACTGTAAATATGTTCCATTCGCCGACTGGTATGCTTGCTTGCGTAAGCGCTCGGGGTCACGGCGGGACAAATCTGCTGATTCTGATGCAGATTTCACAAGCGTTGACATTCGTGGGGGAATCGCTTAAGCTTTGCAGGAAAAGTGACTTGAGAAGGGAGTCTGGAATATGCAAATGTATCGCTTGAATGATGGCAACCTCGTGCCGAAGCTCGGCTTTGGCACCTATAAGCTGAATGGTGCAAGCGGGGTCACCGCGATGGTGTCCGCCCTCAACCACGGGTATCGCATGCTTGATACGGCGTATAACTACGAAAACGAAGGTGCGGTAGGCGAAGCCATCAGACGCGCCGGGGTCACGCGCAGTGAGCTGACCGTTGTGTCGAAGCTTCCGGGGCGTTACTACCATCGCCAAGATGCCATCGAGCGTCTGCAAGAAGGCCTGTATCGTAGTGGCCTGGACTATTACGATCTCTATTTGTTGCACTGGCCAAATCCGAAGCGCGACCTTTATGTCGAAGCTTGGCAGGCCTTGATTGATGCGCAACGCTTCGGCTTGGTGCGCAGCATCGGAGTCTGCAACTTCTTGCCGGAATACCTCGACCGCCTCATCGAAGAGACCGGGGTGACACCGGCGCTCAACCAAATCGAATTGCATCCCTACTTCAACCAGGCACAACAGCGGCAAGCGGACCAAGACCGCGGCATCGTCACCGGGGCCTGGAGTCCGCTAGGGCGCGGGACGACCTTGCTACAAGAGCCGCTGTTAAAAGAGATTGCGGCCGCGCACCACAAGAGTGTGGGCCAGGTCGTCTTGCGGTGGGATCTGCAACACGGCAACCTAGCGATCCCGAAGTCGGCCAAGCCTAGCCGCCAACAGGAGAATCTTGACGTGTTCGACTTTGACCTCACCGCCGCGCAAATGGCGGCGATCGACGGTTTGACGAAGGCAGACGGCCGGATTCGCGACCAAGACCCAGCTGTGTATGAAGAATTCTGAGATCAACCGCTGAGCTGCAAATCAATAAGCCAGCCCCTGCACGACCCCATTCGGGTTTTGTAGAGGCTGGCTTATTTTTTTAGGCTTCAGAGGTGCACAGCGGCACCGGCATGCCGAAATAGTAGCCTTGCAATAAGGTGCAGGCATTCAGCTTGCGCAGATGATTGAGTTCATCGAGAGATTCGATTCCGGCGATGTGAAAGTGTTTATGATTTTGCTGCGCGCGCTCACACCAGAAGTCGAAGCGTTCGTCGATCACGTGGTCAAGCAGGGTCTGCCGGAAGTTTTGCAGGTTGAATTTATAGGTTGAGACGTAAGGCGAAAGGGCCTCGACGAATCCCGGCAGATTGTCGCCACACCCGATGTCATCGATGCAAAGGTCAATGCCGGCTGCAGCGTAACGCTTGGCCGCGGCGATGAGTTGCTGATTGGTGATCGTCTTATCGGCTCGTTCAGTGAGCTCGACGGTCAGCCGCGCCGTCGTGGCGGCCTGAACACGCAGGATCATCGCCAAGAAGTGCGGGTCGACGAAGTGAGCGCGTTCCAAGTTGAATGAGATGTGGGCCGGTGTCGTTGGCAGACTCGCGATGGCCGTGCTTAACAAGCGTTCGAATCGTTCTGGTGGCAAGGCCCCCAGATCGGTCGGTAAGCGCCAGTGCGTGCCCGCTTGTTGCCGGATGAGCAGTTCGTATCCGACAACGTCTGAGGTCAGCCCTCCCGAGTATTGAGGCTGACCGAAGAAGTTAAGCGTCATGTATTTAGTTCCCCCATATTGGTACTATCCAAAACGCGCCAATACTGAGAATGTAACACGTGAGGAAACAGATGGTCAACTGTAAAAGTTGCTTTTTCATAAAAATAATCTTGAGAAAATCACACTAATATTGAGATTCTTATGGTGAAAGAAGCTATCACTGCGCGAGACGGCAAGCGCTGTTTCAGAAAAAACAGATGGTCACACTTGAAAATCAAACTGGCTGTTGTACAGCGTTGCGTATTCTCCCCCGCGATCGAGGAGCTGCTGGTGCGTGCCTGCCTCAACGACGCGGCCGCCATCGATGACCAAGATCTGGTCGGCGGCTTGGATGGTCGCTAAGCGGTGTGCGATAACGAAGCTCGTTTTGCCTTGCATCAGGCGGCTCATGGCCTCTTGCACGTGTTGTTCGGTGTTGGAGTCAATGGCGGCGGTCGCTTCGTCAAGAACCAAGATCGGAGCTTGGGTGATGAAGGCGCGGGCGATGCTCAAGAGTTGGCGCTGGCCTTGCGACAAGGTGCTGGCATTTTCGGTCAGTTGGGTCTCGTAGCCGTCTGGCAACTGGGTGATGAAGGTGTGGGCGTTAGCGGCCTTGGCCGCGGCGATCACCGCGTCGTCAGTCGCGTCTGGGCGGCCGAGGCGGATGTTTTCCTTGATGGAAAGGCTGAATAAATAAGATTCTTGTTGGACGACTGTGATCATGCGCCTGAGTGCGGCCAAGCGGATGGTCGTGACATCGACCCCATCGAGCAAGACCCGGCCGGATTCCAGAGGATAGAGGTTCGTCAGCAGATTCATGATCGTGGTTTTGCCTGCGCCGGTGGGGCCGACCAAGGCGACGACTTCGCCAGGATTGGCGGTCAAGTTGATATCGTTGAGGATGCGGCGGTTGGACTCGTAGCCAAAGCTGACATGATCGAACTGCACGCGGCCGTGGGTGGTTGTGATTAAGCGGGCTTGCGGCGCGTCTCGTTCAGGTACTTCGTCGATCAAGGCAAAAACGCGCTGGGCGGAAACTAACGACAACTGCAAGGTGTTGATCAAATCTAGCAGATTGTTGATGGGCCCGGTGAAGTTGCGCAGGTAGATCAAGAAGGTGAAGATGATGCCGATGGTGATGCTCCCGTGATGGCCGAGGATCGCCACGGCGCCAACCGCAGTGATGAGCAGGTACGCGACGTTGTTGGTCATGTTGTTGAACGGGCCGATGATGCTCGATAGCGCCTGCGCACGAAAGGCGGCCTGCGTGTAGTCACGGTTGGTTTGATCGAAAATCGCCATGGTGGCATCGTGATGGTCGAATAGTTGGACGACTTGTTTGCCCGAAACCGACTCTTCAATCTGAGTGTTCAAGCTCCCCAACGTCGTTTGTTGGGTCATGAAGGCCTTTTGGGTCAGCTTGGCGATGCCGCGAGAAAAGAGGTAGGTCGCCAGCGTTGCCAACAGGGTGATGGCAAACAAGAGCGGCGACAGCCACAGCATCGCCGCGCCCATGCCGACGATGCTGATGATCCCGGTGAAGAGTTGGATGAAGGTCTGCATCAGCGCGGTGTTGATGTTGTCGACGTCGTTGGTCAGGCGGCTCATCACGTCGCCGTTGTCGTGGGTGTCAAAATAGCGCATCGGCAAGTGCTGTAAGTTGGCGAAGACATCGTGACGGATAGCCGCGGCGGTTGCCTGGGCGACTTTGATCATGATCGCGTTTTGAAAATAAACACAGACGCTGGCCAGCAGATACACGATTCCCATGGCGAGGCAGACGACCAGCAGCGTGTGTAAGAGGTCGTGGCTGATGTAGCGGTCGATCACGATCCCGTTGATGCGCGTGCCCACGATCGTGACGACGGTGGTGACGAGCGTCAGCAAGAACACCGTGACGAGCCGCATCCGGCTGGCGGCAAGATAATGCCCCAGGCGCTTGAGCGTCGTTTGCCAGTCGCCGATGGTCACTTTTTCGCGGTGGATGTTGCGGTGTGGTCTATTCATTTGCATCTGACTCACCTCCAAGCTGAGCGGTAACGAGTTGCGCGTAAAATGGA
The DNA here is from genome assembly GCA_934293835.1 of uncultured Lacticaseibacillus sp. Lineage (GTDB taxonomy): Bacteria > Bacillota > Bacilli > Lactobacillales > Lactobacillaceae > Lacticaseibacillus. The sequence goes on from CAKQZO010000114.1 coordinate 5,211, forward strand.
GAGCGGCGAAGCAGTTGGGCGTGCGTCCCCCTGGCGGTGATGCGGCCCGCCTCCAAGACGATGATCTGATCGCAGGCCATCACGTTGGCGACTCGCTGGGAAATGATGATGGTCGTCTGGCCGGTGCGCGCCTTGGCC
>CAKQZO010000115.1 GCA_934293835.1 uncultured Lacticaseibacillus sp.
GCTCGGAACGGCATAGGTCAGCTCCGTCAGCAGGCCGCCGGCGGCGATGTTCATGAAGTAATGCTTGTTGGCCTTGCCGATATCCATCCGCAACGTCTGGCCTTTCAAGATCACCTTGGCCGCCGCAACCGGGTCTTCGCGCGGGATCCGCAGCGCCCGAGCGTAGTCGTTGGTGGTGCCGGCGGGAATGATCGCCATCTTCGGGCGGTGGCGATGCGGCGCGATGCCATTGACGACTTCGTTGATCGTCCCGTCACCACCGGCGGCCACGATTAAATCGAAGCCGTCAAGCGTCGCGCGCGAGGCCTCCTTCTTGGCCGAAAACGGGGTGGGCGTCGTCTGATAGGCACTCGCCTCATAGCCAGCCGCTTCCATGATGTTCAAGATATCGGCGACGTTGCGTTTCATCGCTTCATTCCCGGAAGTCGGATTATAAATTAATCGTGCACGTTGAGTCATCTTCTAATTCCTTTCACACAACAATCTGCTAGTGTTTATTATGCGACAAATACCGCTAAAAAGCCATCTTTGCCCCATCAAAAAAGCACCTCACCACCCTCGCTTTGCGAAGATGGTGAGGTGCGCAAACAGTCGGCCTAGCGCTTCTTGATCTCAGCCATCAAGATCTGGTTGACGACTTTCGGGTTGGCCTTGCCGCGGGTCTGCTTCATGATGTTCCCCACCAAGAAGCCGATTGCGCGGTCTTTGCCGGCCTTGAAGTCATCGATACTCTGTTGATTGTTGTCCAAGATCTCTGTGATGATCGGGGTCAACTTCGCGGGATCAGAGAGTTGCACCATTCCCTTGGCCTCGACCCAAGCCTTCGGATCGGTGTCGTTTTGGATGATCTCCTTGAAGACCTTCTTGGCGATCTTACTAGAAATCGTCCCGTCTTGAATCAAGTTGATCATGCCAGCCAAGTGCGCTGGCGTCAGCGCCACGTCCTTGAGCTCCAAGTGTTCGGCGTTCAAGTAGCCAGACACCTCGCCCATCAGCCAGTTAGAGGCTTGCTTGGCATCCGCCCCATCGGCAACGGTGGCTTCAAAGAAGTTCGCCATCTCCAACGTGTTGGTCAAGACGCCAGCATCATATTCAGGAATGCCCCAGTCGCTGACGTAACGTGTACGCCGCTGGGCAGGCGCTTCCGGCAGGCTGGCCTGGACTTCAGCGATCCACGCCTGCGAGACATGCACCGGTGGCAGGTCTGGTTCTGGGAAGTAGCGGTAATCATCCGCGCCTTCCTTGACCCGCATCAAGATGGTTTCCTTCTTGTCGACATCCCAGCGCCGCGTCTCTTGGCGGATCTCTCCGCCGGCGCGCAACACTTCTTGCTGGCGCTTTTCTTCGTAGGCCAAGCCGTCGCGGACGTGGTTGAAGGAGTTCAGGTTCTTGATTTCAGTCTTGGTGCCCCACTTGTCACTGCCGATCGGTGCGACAGACAAGTTGGTGTCGACCCGCATCGAGCCTTCTTCCATCTTGACGTCAGAGGCACCAGTGAACTGCACGATCTGGCGCAACTGTTCGAGGTATTGGTAAGCCTCTTCGGGACTGGCGATGTCAGGCTTGGAGACGATCTCGACCAACGGCGTGCCTTGCCGGTTCAAGTCGACATAAGAATACCCATCGGCTTCGTGCTGGTTTTTGCCGGCATCTTCTTCGACGTGCAGCTCGGCGATGCCGATTTTCTTCTTCTTGCCATCGACTTCAATTTCAACCCAGCCGTTGGTCGCCAAGGGCTGTTCGGCCTGAGTGACCTGATAGGCCTTCGGGTTATCCGGATAGAAGTAATTCTTCCGGTCAAAATGGGTGTATTCGGTGATGTCAGCGTGCAAGGCAAGCGCCACCATGATGCCATAACTGTACGCGCCTTTGTTGATGCTTGGCAAAACGCCGGGGAAGCCCCAGTCGATGACATTGGTCATGGTGTTCGGCTCGGCACCGTAGGATACCGGCGACGGGGAGAACATCTTGGACTTCGTCTTCAACTCAACATGGACTTCCAGCCCAATCGTGGTTTCAAAATTCATTATTGGGCACCTCCTGGGATCTGCTCGAGATAATCGTTCTGCGCTTCAAATGCCGCCGCGGCTTGATAGATCGTCGCTTCATCGAAGTGCTTCCCGATCAGCTGCAAGCCCACTGGCATCCCTGCGATGAAGCCGGCCGGAATCGACGCGGCAGGCAAGCCAGCCAGGTTGACCGGAATCGTCAAGATGTCGTTCATGTACATCGTCAGCGGATCGGTGACGTTTTCACCGATACCAAACGCGGTGGTCGGCGTGGTCGGGCCCATGATCAAGTCGTAGTCTTCAAAGACCTGGTTGAAGTCTTCGGTGATCAAGGTGCGGACCTGCGCCGCCTTCTTGAAGTAGGCATCGTAGAACCCAGCACTGAGGCTGAACGTCCCTAACATGATGCGGCGCTTGACTTCGGCGCCGAAGCCTTCGGAGCGCGAACGCACATACACATCGGCCAGGTTCTTGACATCAGCCGCCCTGAACCCGTAGCGAATCCCATCGAAACGCTGCAAGTTCGAGCTGGCTTCGGAACTGGCGATGATGTAATATGCTGGCACCGCATATTTGGTGTGGGCGAGCGACACGGTGTCTACCGTCGCGCCAAGCGCACGGAACTGGTCGGCCGCCTGCTTAATGGCCGCGGCGACTTTAGGGTCGACCCCAGTGCCCAGATACTCTTCAGGCAAGGCGATCTTCATGCCTTGGATGCTTTGGCCGATCTTGGCCGTGAAGTCTGGCACCGGCTTTTCAGCGGAGGTGCTATCTTTTTCATCGTGGCCGGCGATCACGTTCAAGACGTGGGCAGAATCTTTCACCGATCGGCTGAGCGTCCCGATCGCATCGAGGCTGGAGCCGAACGCGATCAAGCCCCAGCGCGAGACGCGGCCATAGGTCGGCTTGAAGCCTACGATGCCGTTGAACGCGGCCGGCTGGCGGATCGAACCACCGGTATCGGTGCCGAGGGCCACCAGCACTTGCCCGCTGGCAACGGCTGCGGCAGAGCCACCACTCGAACCACCAGGTACCTTGGTGTGGTCCCAAGCGTTCTTGGTCGTCTTGAATGCCGAATTTTCCGTCGATGAGCCCATTGCGAACTCATCCATGTTCAGCTTACCAACGTTGATCGCGCCGGCGGCTTCAAGCTTCTCAACGACAGTCGCGTCGTAGACCGGCACGAAGTTTTCGAGCATCTTCGAAGCCGCCGTCGTGGTCAGCCCTTTGGTGACGATGTTGTCTTTGATGCCGACCGGGATGCCGGCCAGTGGCTGGTCGGAGGCGACCCCGGCCTGATCGACGGCTTCCGCCTTGGCCTTGGCCCCATCAGGATTCAGCGCCAAGAAAGCCTCGATCTCAGGATCGATCTGCTTGATGCCCGCCAGCGTCTCTGCCGTCAGCTGGCTGGCGGTGATCGTGCCGGCCACTAACTGGGCGTGCAAGGCATCAATATCTGTCTGGAAATAATCCACGCTAGTCTTCCTCCTTGTCGATGATCGCAGGCACTTGGATCAACGTCCCCTTGCTGGTCGGAACGTTTTGGAACAAGTCCGCTGTTGGCGTCGGTGTGCCTGCCTTGTCTTCGCGCATCACGTTTTGGAGGTGAATGCTTTGCGTCGTCGGTGCAACGCCTGTGGTGTCGACTTCTTCGAGTTGCTCTACCATGTTCAAAATATCGTCGAGTTGGGCGGTGAACTGTTGCAGCTCGTCTTCGTTAAAAGCCAGCCGCGCCAGTTCAGCCACGTGAGCGACGCTTTGCTTCGTAATCATCGAATCCCCGCTTTCTTAACTTAAACTAACCATTAGTTTACCATTCTTTGCCGATTCGCGGTACCGCAAAAAGAGGCCGCGCCAATGCGCACGGCCTCTCAGCAGTCAATAGCTCCCGAAAACATGGGTGTAAAACGACTTGTCCCCGGAATCGCGGGCGACGAAGGCTTGAATCCCGCCTGTCGATTGAATCTGGATCTCGATCTTCGTCCCGCTAGGCAGATACTTCGACGCGCTGGTCGCCACGTATTGCGTGAAGGACTCGATCTCGGTTTCCCCATAGAACTGGGTATTGATCGTGATGTTCATCCCGGTCAGCTGACCAGATTCATAATGCGTCTGCGCGGTGACCCCGGCCAAGGTCGGGAAAAAGTTCTCGATTTGATCGGAGAAATTGGAGAAGTCGTTGGCCACGGTGGTGTTGATCGCCTTTTGGTTCTCAACCACCGGCAAGACCTGGTTTTGTTCGTTGATCATCTTCCACTTGCCCAGCTTCGTCCCGGAATCAGAGGTCACTGAAGCGAAATATGTCCCGCCGACCAGCGAGTCTTGATCCGCGTTCTTGTACAAGGCGACCACGATCGGAATGTCGTTGCCGACCCCGGACATCTTGCGCAGGCGCGCGACCACTTCTTGGGCCATCTGCTTGCCGCGCGCTTCCAGCGTGGCCGTGCTGATGTGCGTCGAATAGCTAGCACCATAGGTCTTCTTCTGGTAGTAGTAATACTCGTTCATGCCCAGCGCGATCGACAACCCGCCGAGCTTCATTGAATTGCCCGAGGTGACCATGTAATCTTGCTCCAGCATCGTGGACAGGTACTCAGGCGCCTTGGTTTGGTAATCGGCGATCTCGGCGCCGCTCTTGCCATTCTTGTATTGGCTCGGGTTCAGGCCGGTTGGGTTATCGCTCGACTGTCGCGCCAGCCAGTTCTTGGCTGTCGCCGTCGAAAGCAGCTGCCCTTCTTCAAACGAGTACTTGTTCGTGGGAAAGTGCGTCATGGAAATCGACTGCAGGCCGCTTTCCATCGACTTGATGTTATAGGTGTTGTTCCCTTGCGTGTTCGTCGAGATCGTCAACCCGCGCGCCGAGCTGGTTTGGTAGCGGCCGTTTTTGATCACGCCTTGATACATGCTGGAATCCACCGTCCCGGTCGTCTGATACTTGCTACTGCTGGTACCAGAACTGTCGGTGCTCGTCGAATCCGAGCTGAAGCTGAGCTTCCCACAGCCTGCCAAGACGATCATCAGTGCGGCCAGCGCACCGAATGCCAGATGTTTCTTCATCAATTATTCTTCCTCACTTTGCATCGTTTCTAACAACGCCGCCTCGGTCATCACAGACACCCCGAGACTTTGTGCTTTGGCCAGCTTACTGCCGGCCTTGTCGCCGGCGACCAGCACGTCGGTCTTCTTCGACACCGACCCGGTGACCTTGGCGCCGAGGGCTTCCAGCCGCTTGGCCAGCGCCGGCCGGGAAAACTCGGCGAATTTACCGGTAATCACCACCGTCTTGCCGGCAAACGCGCCTTCTGTCGCCTGGGGCTGCCCGC
>CAKQZO010000116.1 GCA_934293835.1 uncultured Lacticaseibacillus sp.
GGTTTACACAACCAATCAAACTAGTTGGTGCAAGACTTGTCGTAATCAGCAATCAGCTTTACAACCCAACTAATTTGAAACGGCGCTTCAAGTGGCTGGATAAGAACAAGCGCCTAGATTCCATGATGTTTTACGCGACGTTAGATTTCTATCGCGCCAGTTGGAATATGTTTCGTCAAGTTCACGCTGCAGGTGTTCCAAAATTTCACAAGAAGTCAGACGCTCAACGCTACTCAACGTTAAAGACGACCAACAATATTCGCATATTAGACCAGAAGCATTTACAGATGCCAAAGCTTGGCAAGATTCGAGTCACAAAGCTCCCTGATTGGTTACTAACCCGTACTGATATCGAAATCGGTAGTGCCACCGTGAAGATGGATGCCGTTGGGCGCTACTCGATTTCGCTGACCTTGGGCTCGGAACAAGCGTTTAAGGAAGCATTGCCTAAATCCAACTCCAAGGTCGGCATCGATGTCAACGTTGAGAATCTGTTTACTGACTCGTTTGGTGATGTGGTCGAGAACCCCCGTTTTTACCAGAAACAGTTGCAGCGACTCCAGCGTGAACAGCGCAAGTTAGGTAAACGCGCTACTCGTGCGAAGCAAGAACACCGGCCACTACGGACAGCCAAGAATTATCAAAAGCAGCGCAAAGTCGTCGCTGCCCTTCACCGACGTATTTATAACCAGCGACAGAATTTCTTGCATCTCGTCTCCACAGCATTGATCAAGAACCACGATCTCGTTGTGGTTGAGAAGCTACAAGGGAAGAACCTGCTTAAAAATCACGCCTTGGCCCAACGCCTCCAAGATGTCGGCTGGGGCATCTTATTTGAAAACCTCGCTTATAAAGCCGAACTCTGTGGCAAAGAATTTGTGCAAGTCGATCCGAGACTAACCACGCAAACCTGTCACAGTTGTGGCTTTGTGATGGGACGTGCGGGTACGCGTAAGTTGACCCTGGCCGATCGAACTTGGACGTGTCCGGAGTGTCAGACAAGCCACGTTCGTGATCATAACGCGGCCATCAACATTTTGAACAAAGCGGTAGCGTAACAGTTCGGGGCGCGGCAACCTGCCTCGTGAGTTTGGGAACTCCTGACTTGGAAATCACTAGTCAGCACGCATGGTGGTTTTTGTCTCAGACTATCCAAATAAATTGTGATCGCCTTAGAGGATACGAGGGCTAAGGCACTGACAATCCTGCGAATTTATTCGCGGGTGGTTGACCGGCTTGCGGCCAACGGCGCCAGGTTACACCAGCTTCGAGGTGGCGCCACACCTCGAGGGATTCAAGACGCTCGAGGCAACCTTGCCGATCAAGTCTGGTACCGTCACCGTGGCTAAGTGCGGCCAGCAGCTGACGGTCACCGCCTCACGCGCCGGTGGTTGTGTGCGCATCGGCGATACGGTGCAGCCACTGCCGGCAGGAGAGGCAGTGACGGTCACCTTATAGGAAGCAAAACCGAGGCCAGTTCTTTGGAACACTTGGGAACAACGGGGGCTGTGGCAAAACGCCACAGCCTCTATTTGTTTTGTCCGCCTGGATTAGCCCGGCATTACCCGCTTAAATGTTAAATTCTGTAAAGAGTTTGCTGTAAGCGTTGCCTTTTGACTTATTGTAGCGGATGATAGAGTCGATGTATAGCATCCTGTTAAAGTAGTGTATGCGTTAGAGGACGTTTTCAACGACGGGCAGGTCGAGATTCGTCGCGACGAATGGTGACTTGGCAACGCTGGCGACTAATTATTGCAACCAGCGCTGACCGTGTTACCATTATAGTTGCAGAAAATAGCGGATAGGATGATGGAAATGTATGATTATGGCCAGATGATCGCGCAACTGGGATTGATTGGGCTGCTACCGCAGACTCAAGCGCAGCTGACGATGCAGTTGCAACCGACGACGGCGACCTTGCCGGCATCGCCGTATTGGCAGACCAACGCGGCGGGGTTGCAGGTGACGTTACCTTGGGCGGAGAACTTGCGCACAACGACGCGGATGCTGGCGGCGATCAGCACGACGTTGGCACGGGCAGGCGTGGATGTCACGCTGCCAGATGCGCCGTTCACGTTGGCGTGGACGCTGCCAGAAACCTTGTTCGACCGCACTTATGCGGCGATTCAAGGCAACAAGAACGCGCCGAGCTTCAGCGATTTTCGCAATGGGTGGTACGTGCGCTTCGTTCAGGCTTGGGCGAAGGTGCAGCCCCAATTGCAGGCGCAGTTCGGCGTGACGCACGGCTTCGACCTGCACCTGCTGGGTGATGATCCGAAGACAGGCGTGTTGGGGATGCGCTGGGAGAATGTGCCGATCATGGCCAACACCGACACCGGCAATCAGACGCAGAATCTGGTATGGTTGCGCGCGGCGCTGTGGGGCGTGTTGGCCAACACCCTGCCGGCGGCGCTCAACGACTGGGTGCAGGCGCGGGTGTTCGATCCTGAGACCTTGCGCGTATGTGCCCGCTTTGAGGCCGGCAAAAGGCGCCAGATCCAGGCCCCAGACGATGGGGTGCACCTGCCAGGTTATCCGCAGCTCAGCCTCGATAGCCAGCTGTTAGTCGCCACCGCCCTGGCCGCTGGGCGACGCGTGGAGGTGCTCGATGAGCGCGCTGAGGTGTTGCGCATCGATGGCCACTTACTGACCGGGGCTTCGGCCTTGAATTCGCAGGTCGCCGTGACGACGAGCCGGGTGAAGCCTGCGGTCAAGCGTCTGATTGGTGAGGCTGGCCTGCCGACGCCCAGCGGGGCGGTGTACCTGACGCTGAATGCGGCGCTGCATGATTTTCACACCAGCTTCGCCAACAAGGCCGTCGCGCTGAAGCCGACACAAGGCCGCGACGGGGTCGGGGTGCATGTCTTCATGTTGCCTCCGACTGAAGCGGTGTTCATCAAGGCCTTCAACGATGCCGCCCAGTATGGGGATGTGTTGATCGAAGCGTACGCAAAAGGCGCGGCTTATCGCCTGGTCGTTCAAGATGACCAGGTGATCGCCGCGTTGGAGTTGGTGCCGGCTAATGTGGTCGGTGATGGGCGCAAGACCGTCGCTGCGCTGGTTAGCCACAAAAACGCCCGGCGTCCGCTCGGCTGGCAACCAGTCGTCTTGGACACCGTGGCAGAAAATGACCTCGCGATGCAAGGCGTCAGCAGTGACACTGTCGTGCCGCGCGGCCACCAAGTCTTCTTGCGTAGCGAGGCCAACACGCGCTTCGGTGCCGATGGCTATGACGTGACTGATGATCTGGCCGCGGGATACGCGCAGCTGGCGATTCAGGCCGCCAAGGCGGTCGGCTTGCGTCGCGCCGGCGTCGATATGGTGATCGCCAACTTGTACGCGGATTACGATCCCCATCAAACTGGGCAAGCCGCGATTCTCAGCGTGACCGCGACGCCGGCGCTGTGGCCACACAAGGTCGCGCAGATGGGTACCAAGCGTGATCTGGCCAGCGATCTGTTGGCAGCGCTGCTAGTTTGAGCGGTGGCGCTGGCTAGCCAAGGCGCGCGCCACGTTCAGCGTGCCCGCCAAGGCCTCGCGTAGGATGTGACGTTCTGGCATCGAAAGCGGCTTACCAGCCAGTGATGAGCGGCTGGTGCCATCGTCGAGCTCAGACAGCAGGTGCGCGAGTTGGATGTCCACGTCTGCCATGGTCGGCGTCGCACGGTGTTCGGTGCGGTCGAGGAGGTAATCCAACGACACGCTGAAATAATCCGCCAGGCGCCGCTTGGTGGCGTCGTCGGGTTCGCGAACTCCTTGTTCGTATGATGAATAAGCCGATGCCGAGATCCCCAAACTGTTGGCGAGATCGACTTGGCGAAGGCCTTTGTGTTCTGTACGTAGTTGTTTTAAGCGTTCTGCATTCATGCTGAATTCACCTCATGTGCTAAGCTTACAATACAAATTGTATAGTTGAAGGAAATCCACAAATTGAGCAATTTATTGTTGACGATGCACTAATTGTGACGTAATTTAATTGATAACGGATAAGAATGGGGAGTGAACCGGATGCGCGATTGGCTAGTTGCAAAGCGACAAGCACGGGGGATGACCCAGCGCCAGTTCGCGGAATTTTTGGAAATTCCGGTGAGCACGCTGGCCGCCTATGAGCAGGCGGCACGAACACCCACCGTCGCCCGGGCGAAGGCCTTGGCTGCTAAGTTGGATGTTGCTTGGGAACAGTTTTTTGAAGATGGGCATCGTTGAATCTCTTAGCTGGCGTTTAGGCGCTGGCTATTTTTTTCGCCTGGGGTGAACTTGGCTACTTTTTGTAGAGTGAAGGGCGCAGTTAAACAGGCCTGTGAACTGATTAGATCACTAAACTCACTAGGTTCGGCCTGCTTCGCTCTTGTGAAGTAGCGTAATGCACTGGGCCTAACAGCACTAATATTTGCGTGCCACCATCAGGCCATGTTACGCTGCATGCCTCCCCGTCCGGCTTCGCTCTGTGATAAGTCGAGCTATGCAGGACAACGGCACTGCGGGTAAGGTATCGCAGTCTTGCACCGGCTTCGCCGGCACGACGCCCACACTACCTTATCCCCATGCCTAACCCCGTCCAGCTTCGCTCTGTGATAGAATGTGTCTAGATTGTAGCACTTATTGGAGGTGATGTCCTGATGTTTAAGTTAACCGATTTCCAAGCTTTTGCAGAGCCTTCTTTGGCGGGGCGATTGGCGATTATTCGGCGCGATTTGGATCCGAAGTTTGAACAGGCAGGGGCGATTTTGGCGGAGCAGGCGACGCGCGCGCAGCTGCCACGCCAGACGGTACATATCGCCAAACACGCGCGGCGGCACAAGAATCCGCCTCCGGATACCTGGCTGGCGCTGGCCACCAATCCACGCGGGTATAAGATGATGCCGCATGTCGAGCTGGGTTTCTGGGATGACCGGCTGTTCTTATGGGTGGCGGTGCTCAAAGAAAGTAAGCCCTTGATAATCGATGCAGACACGATCGCGTCGTTGTGTGCCGGATTATCCGCCCAAACGGAACTGGCAGGGGACCATACGGATAAACTGGCCGCGCGTCCGTGGTCGCCGGAGGCCTTGACCATGCAAACGGCGCGCTTCAACACGGTGGGTAAGGCAGAGTGGCTGCTCGGCAAGACTTATCTGCGTACGGACCCGTTGTGGCAGACGCCCGATGCGCTGTGGGCGGACATTCGGTACCGATTTGATGCGCTAATGCCAGTGTATCAGGCGTTGACCACAGAATTTTCTCAGCAAAGATGAGCTGATTGTGTTAAAATGATGGCATTAATCTCAGGAGGCTTTAATCTTATGGAAACTGTTTATACGCCCAACGCACCAGAACCACTCG
>CAKQZO010000117.1 GCA_934293835.1 uncultured Lacticaseibacillus sp.
CACAGACGCTGGCGATCGGTTTGTGCGCCGTGTTGAACTGCCGGATTAATTCGAGAAAGGGTTCGCTGTACGCTTCTTCATAAAAACCGTATTCCTCGAAGCCACCGGGGATGGCCAAGGCGTCATAGTCTTGGACGTTGATGTCTGTCAACAACGTATCGACGGTCACCGGAACCTTGAAGGTACTCATGACCTGAGGGGTAAACCCGGCTGTCGTGACGTGAATATCGACACCGAAATCGTTGCGGGCCCAGCCACAGATATCGACGAATGGACTGAATTCCATTGTTTCGAAGCCTTTGTTGAGAAACAGCAAGATTTTAGGCATTAAGATTCCTTTCTTGAAGCAGGTTAGCCATTAATATACGCGCTTGAAGTAGTTCATGCAATGCGTCCAGAACTTTCGAGGATTGATTTTGTCGCTGTATGTTAATAGTTTACTTTTGTACCACCAGATGATACACTCAACCTATCAAAAAGACGCCATGCGCTAACATGACGTCCATGCAGACCGCTAAAGACGGTAGGCATTCAAGAGCTACGATACTAGACCGTTAAACTCCTGGCAAGAAGTTTTAGTGACGGTCTTTTTGATTGTTTCCGAGTGCTTGGACGATGACAACTATAGTGCTGATCAATAGCAGGACGAACCCGCCAAAGTCCAGCATGAGTGTCAACGCGTCTGCAACGCTCACAACAAGGTGCCTCCTTTCCTTAGAGTTTGGTTATTGTGCATAGGCACCACCTCACGAAGGATAAGATTTACCAACCGTTTTCAACTTTCTGCTCAAACAGTGTATCATGACAGGGTGATTCGAACATGGTAAGGGCATGATGATTTGCTGAAGCATCCATGGCAAATCACCTCTTGCTTGTTGGGATACCAGGCAAGGTCAAAAAGCCATACACAAGGCGGTATGGCTTTTTGTATTGGTCGCTACCGGCTTTTCAGCGGCTAAGGCACAGCAATGCCGATCAAGAGTAGGCAACCATAGATGCTTGCGCCAAGCATCAGCAGGCCGAAAACGAATAGGGTGATTTTCCAGGGCTTTGCTAGCCGTGCACGCACGGCCGCAAGCAGCGCGACGATGCCGACGAGCACGAGCAACACGACAATGATGAGCCAGGGGACAACGATTGCGGACATGGCCTTTCTCCTTTAGTTTGACAGGTTCGGATACACAAGGTGGTAGGTCGAGGCATCGTAGTTGTTGCGTGAAAAAATTCATGTTTGATCACCGTTGCGCCTCAAGATCGTAGTTGACGAAGTTCTGTTTGCCGGAGACCGGCCCGAAGATGAAGTCAGGGTTCAGCGCGTTTTCTTGAGTCGTCGCGTTGTCGAGGGTTTCTTGCTTCAGGCCGAGCGTCTTGCGTAGGCTGTCAGAAGTGGCTTGGAGCGTCTTGGTCGCGGGAATCTGAAACGACAGCGGTCCGGCGTAATCGGCAGTCTGGACTCGCCCTTCGTAGCCCTTGAGCGAAGAGGCGGTCAGCTTCTTGGTGGCACTGCGATAATTCTGAAACAAGGCCACCATGTCGTCGAAACTCATATCAGTTTTCACATTCTTAGATAGCGTCTTGAGAATCGCGGTAAACTCGGTCAGGCCTTTCGTCGAAAGCGTCTTCTTGACCACCGCTTTGATCATCTGTTGCTGGCGCATCTGGCGGCCGTAGTCTTGCCTTGGGTCTTCGTGGCGCATGCGCGCGTAGGCCAAGGCCATCTCGCCATCAAGGTGCATCTTGCCTTTGGTAAAATGTTGGCCGCCGGTGGACTTGCTGGTGAAGGAGAACGGGACATCAACATCCACCCCGCCTAAAGCATTGACGACGGTTTCGAGGCCGCCCATGTCGATGGTAACATAATAGTTGAGTGGCACGTTGAGTAGTTTTTCGGCGGTCGCGCGGGCCATCTGCGAACCGCCGCGGGTGTAGGCATCGTTGATCTTGAACATGCGGAAGTGCTTGGTGCCGACGATCTGCGCGTTGGTGTCGCGAGGCACACTCAGCAACTTGGTTTCGTGGTGCTGGGGGTCAATCGTGCAGACGATCATCGTGTCTGAGTTGCCTTGGTAAGTACGCCCGATTGCGCCAGTGTCTGCGCCTAAAAGCAGAATCGAGATCGGTTTTTTGGCCTTGATCCTAGCGGCGGCCTGCTTGCCGGCGGTTGTGGGGGTATAGATCGTCCCGGCGATGTAGCGCGCCTGGCTATACAATCGGAGCCCATAGAAGCCGAGGGTACAAAGGCCGGTGATCACGAGCAACACGATGTACTTCGCGAGAGCCGGGCGGTGGCGTTTGGTTCTGGTCATGCGTCTGGATGGTTTCATTAGCTAATCCTCGTTGGCAAATGAGACGTGCGGCAATGGTACTTTGAAGCGGATCTATGTAGCGCTTACAATTAATTCCTCAGCCAACTGGTCAGTAGACCTTGACTCGCATCCCAACTTTCGCGTTGTTTAAGATCCACTTGGCGTCTGCGACACTGACGCGCACGCAACCGTGTGAAGCAGGCGCTCGCCCCAACTTAGCGGCTTCGGCGGGGATATAGTTGCCGCTCGCGTCGGTTGGCACAGAGTGGAATAGATACTTCCCATGGTCAAGCCAGCTGGTGTAGTAGTGCGCTCCCATCTGCTCTTTGGCGTTGTAGAAGCTGGCACCGCGCTCGGCTTGAATGGCGTAGGTGCCCACAGGGGTAGAATGATCTAATCCGGTGGAAGCGTACATGGTATACAGGGTTTTATTGTGGTCACGCAGATAGACCCGTTGCGCTGTGGTGTCGACATCAAAGGCTAAGTTAGGATGCTCGGCGACGTTCGGATAGGGCTTGTTTTGCGACGGATTATGCCAATTGATCGTGGACGGCGTGGTTGCTTTCTTTGCGGGGGTCGGCTTTGAGCTACTTGTCGGCGATGTGGCCGTGTGGCTACTCGAGGTCGTTTGCCGTGCAGTGTGGTCAGCGGCAAGTATCGCCGTCTGTTTAGGAAGCAGTGCATGCCGGAGTAGCAACAAAAGGATCAAGCAAGCGAGTGCGGCAGGGACGAACCTGTAGAAGTAGCGCCACTTCATTTTTAGATTTAAGATTTGCTCAATCAGCTTAGCAATAGTCATTCTTCAAATCCCCCGTTAGCCCTTGAAATAGACGATTTCAGTCACGCGATGGGCAATGTCTCCGATGATCTCGAAGTCTTGTTGCATCGCACCCTTGGTCATGATCACCAAGATGAAGCGCTGGCCTTCTTTGGTCGTGACGATGCCAGCATCATTGTTGACGGTGCCGGCATAGCCGATCACGTCTTGGATCGTCGCTTGTGGCAAGAGACTATTGACGCTGGCGGGGATGCCGGTTCTGAAAACCTGACCGCCCATGTCTGATAGCAGGCGCTTGCGCATCTTAGGGTCGGTGAATGGGGCTTGGCGGTTGGCCAGACGCCTCAGCATTGCGGCAAGGTCGTTGCTGGTCGTCTGCGCCGGTTCGACGTAGCTGAATACAGAACCGATGTGCAGTTGCTTGAGGTAGCGATTGATGGCCACCTTGCCAGATTGCGCCGTGACCGCATCGGCGTAGGTACTGCTGTTGTGAATCAACATTGCATCAAAACTAGCCCGGTCGTTTGCCGACCAGGCTAGCTTTTGCTTCTTCTGTAGGTGCAGGACATAGCCGGCAAGATATAATTTGGTCGTTTGCGCCGCGACGCGTTTTTTATTCCCGTGAATCGAAGCAACCACGGTGCCGGGATGGTTAAGATCATCTTGCGTATTTTTGGCGGCAGCCGATCCGGGAACAGGCGCAAGGTTATAGAAGGACACACTGATATCCGATTGGGTTGCAGCATGCTTGAGGTAATGGCGTAACCGGGCTTGAATTTGGCGAGTTTCAGCGGTTACCTGAGGGGTTGAGGGGTTGAGGGGTTGAGGGGTTGAGGGGTTGAGGGGTTGGTAGGGACAGCTGTGTGCTGGACGAGGACGATTGCGAGTAGCACAAACAAGCCGGTGACACCCCAGAATCCGGTCTGGTAACGTGGATTTAAGTGGCGGTACTTGCTAAGACTCAGATGCCATAGTTGTTTAAGCCGGTTCATCCCCAACGCCCCCAATCGTTCTGTCATTAAGACTATCAAATTCTCACGAGATAGCAACCTATAAATTTATTAAGAATCTTGAAGTCTCATACCGTCTTAATAATAAAAAGGGGCTGTGAGACAAGCGTCACAGCACCCTTTGCGCGTCTGAATGTTCCAGTAATGTTTCGTTCTAAAAGACAGGCATGCGCTGACAAGGACATCAGTCGCTAGATTCAAGCTGCTTAGGCTATCCGTCGCAGCCTGTTGCGTTGCTGCTGGCCTAATCGCTAAGATCGTGGCTCGGTCATTGCGCAGTTTCAAGCCGTATTTAGTGGTTGACAATCACGAGCTTACCGATCATCCGGCCGCTTTCAACGGCTTCGTTCGCGGCTTTCAAGTTGGTCACGTTGATCGGACTGAGCGCCTTGGTCGCGGTGGTAACGAGGTGACCCTGATCTAGTAAAGTCGCCAGCCTGGTGAGGATTTGATGTTGGGAAATCAAGTCGGTGGTGTGATACATGGCCTTGCTGAAAACAAGCTCCCAACCGAATGTCGCGCGCTTATCTTTGAGCGGACTGAGATCTAGCGGGTGGTTGGCGCGGGTGATCGAGACGATGCGGCCAGCCGGGGCGATCAGCTCTGTCATCTCCGCCCAGTGGCAATCGACGCTGTGCATATCGAAGATGTAATCGACATTTTGGTAACCGTGCGCGCGCACTTGGGCAACCAGGTCGTGGTGGTGATTGACGACCTCATCTGCGCCGAGCTTGGTGACCCAGGCGCGAGTCTCGGGACGCGAGGCAGAAGCGATGACGTGCAACCCAGCCCAGTGGGCAAGCTGCACGGCCATTGAGCCTGCACCACCAGCACCGTTAATCAATAGAATACTGTGCTGACGGTTGCCGGCGTGATCGTCAGGATCGATGCCTAGAATTTCAAATAGTGCTTCCCATGCGGTCAAGCCGGTTAGTGGAATCGCGGCCGTATCGGCATCGTCAAGGGTCTTGGGCGCCGCGGCCACAATGCGCTCGTCAACTAATTCGTACTCGGCATTACTTCCCGGGCGGGTCACCTCGCCGGAGTAATAGACGCGCTCACCGATTGTAAAAAGGCTGACGGCTTCCCCGACGGCTGTAACCGTGCCGACACCATCAAAGCCGAGAATGCTGGGGACCTGGGGATTGCCGTCCCCCTGCGATCGGTGTAAGACATCGACGGGGTTGACCGAAACGGCAGAAACGTGGATGAG
>CAKQZO010000118.1 GCA_934293835.1 uncultured Lacticaseibacillus sp.
TGCAACGCATTATCATGAGCTCACCAGCCTGGCGACGAGCCTCGACAAGCTGGAGAACGTCCATGTGGGGGCGGTGGAGGAAAAAGGCAACCTGGTCTTCCTCCACAAGATGTTGCCCGGGCCGGCAGACAAGTCTTACGGGATCCATGTCGCCAAGCTGGCCGGCCTGCCGAGCGCTTTGCTAAAGCGGGCAGACACGATCTTGGCCTCGTTAGAAGAACCTGAAACCAAGCCGGCGCAGACGGTCAAGGAAGAACCGGAAGCACAGCTTAGCCTGTTCGAGCCCGAACCGCTGGCCCCGCAAGAATCGCCGGTGGTCAAGAGGCTGCGGCAGTTCAACTTGATGAACGCCACGCCGATGGACGCGATGAACTTGTTGTATGATCTCCAGAAGCAATTGAAGAAGAAGTGAGTCTATGCCTAAAATTCATCAACTTTCGGCGACGCTAAGTAATCAGATTGCCGCCGGAGAAGTGATCGAGCGTCCGGCCAGTGTCGTCAAGGAGCTGGTCGAAAATAGTATCGACGCGCAAAGTACCCAGATCGATGTGCGGGTCGAAGACGCCGGCTTGCGCCTGATTCAGGTGCTCGACAACGGTAACGGCATCGAGGCCGAAGACGTCCCGACCGCGTTCTTGCGCCACGCCACGAGCAAGATCCTGACGGTGCGCGACTTATTCAACGTGCACTCGCTCGGTTTCCGCGGCGAGGCGCTGGCGTCGATCGCCGCTGTCGCTGATGTGACGCTGGAGACAGCCACCGAAGCCGGGCTGGGGACGATCGCCCATATTCAAGGTGGCAAGTTGCTGGACCAGCACGCCCAAGGGAGTCGGCGCGGCACGCAAATCAGCGTGCGCGACTTGTTTTACAACACGCCGGCGCGCCTGAAGTACGTGAAGTCGCAGGCCACAGAGCTGGGCAAGATCGCCGACATCGTCAACCGGCTGGCGCTTGCCCATCCCGAGATCGCGTTTACGCTGTATCACGACGCCAAGATGGTGTTGAAAACCGCCGGGCACGGCGACTTGCAACAGACCCTCGCCGGCATTTATGGCGTGGCGACGGCTAAGAGCATGCTGGCGTTCAAAGGCGAAGACGCTGATTTTGAGGTGAGCGGCTATTTCAGCCTGCCAGACACGACGCGCGCATCGCGTAACTATCTGAGCTTGATGATCAACGGGCGCTACATCAAGAACTACCAGCTGACCAAGGCGGTGATCGCCGGTTATGGATCGAAGCTGATGGTCGGGCGCTATCCGATTGCCGTGATTCGCATCACGATGGCGCCGCTGTTGGTCGATGTGAACGTCCATCCGACCAAACAAGAGGTGCGGCTGAGCAAGGAAGACCAGCTCGGCGCGCTTTTGACGACGACGATTCAACAGCGCTTGGCAGAAGAGAATCTGATTCCAGACGCCTTGCACAACTTGCGCCAGCGCCAGCCTGTCGACATGGATCAGCTGGCGATGACGCTGAATACCGTCAGCCATAGCGGCCACCAAGCGCCCGCGGCCTCAGTTGCGCCAGCTCCAAGGACGGACCCGCAACCGGCGGCGAAGCCTGCCGCGCCTTTTGGCAAAACGATGGCCGAACTCAATGCGAAGCCGATCTTCGAAGACGCCTCGCATCTGGCCGCCTGGGATGCCAAATATGGCCCCCAGCAGGCAAAGCAAGTGGCCGAACCCGAGCCTGAACTCGATTTGACGCGCCCCCAGGCGTCCGAACGGTTTCCAGAACTCCGTTATCTCGCCCAGCTTCACGGAACGTATTTGCTGGCGGAGAATCCCGAAGGCTTCTATTTGCTCGACCAGCACGCTGCCCAAGAGCGTGTGAACTATGAGTATTATCGCCAGCAGATTGGTGAAGTCGCCGCCGATCAGCAGCGCTTGCTTGTGCCGATCGTCTTGGATTATCCCGCGTCGGATGCGCTGGCGATCACCGCCCATCAAGACGTCCTACACAGCGTCGGGCTGTATCTGGAGACGTTCGGGCAAAACACGTTCATCGTGCATCAGCATCCGACCTGGTTCAAGGCCGGCCAAGAGGAAGAGACGATCCGCGAAATGGTGGACTGGGTCATTCGCGATGGCCACATCACCGTCGCCCATTTTCGCGAGAAAACGGCGATCATGATGAGTTGTAAGCGGGCAATCAAAGCAAACCATCACCTCGATGACAAACAGGCGCAGGCCTTGTTGGAAAAGCTGGCGCAGGCGGAAAATCCGTTCAACTGTCCCCATGGGCGGCCGGTGCTGGTACACTTCAGCAACACCGACCTGGAGAAAATGTTCAAACGGATTCAAGACAGTCACAAGACGGAGGATTATTAATGCTGATCTTAGCCAGTCAATCACCCCGGCGCCAGGAATTGTTGAAACGCATCACCCCGGATTTTGTCGTTGCGCCTGCCGCCATCGACGAACGGGCGCTGCCGCAGGCCGAACCGGCGACCTACGTGCAGACGCTTGCGCAAGCCAAGGGGCGCGCGGTCGCCGCACTGCACCCTCAGGCTACCGTGGTCGCCGCGGACACGATGGTGGCGTATCAAGGCCAGTTGCTGGGCAAACCCAAGGATCGCCAAGATGCTGCGGCGATGTTGACCCGGCTGTCAGGACAGACACATCAGGTGCACACCGGCTTGTTCGTGCACACACCGACGGCTGAGCAGGTGACGGTCGTCACGACGGCGGTCACCTTCTGGCCGCTGACACCTACAGATATCGAGGCGTATCTCGCCACCAATGAGTATCAAGACAAGGCCGGTGCATACGGCATTCAAGGTGCGGGGGCCTTGTTGGCCAAGGCGATCGCTGGCGATTATTACAACGTTGTCGGTCTGCCGATCAGCACTTTGGCGCGGTTGCTCTGAAGATGAGAAACAGGGCTGTGACTAAAATGCCACAGCCCTGTTTGGTGTTCGCCGATGTGATGGGCAAAACCGCATGGTTCTTGCTTACAGAAATTGGGTCAGCCACTGGGCGCCTGAGACGAGTGCCCAAGAGTATGCCGCAATGGTGATCGGCTTGCCCAATAAGATGATCGCCAAGAATTTCTTGAACGACATCTTGGTTAGGCCAGCGAGCAGACACAACACGTCGTCTGGCGCGACGGGAGCGATGATCGCCGCGGCGAAAAACCAATCGAAGCGTCGCTGATTGTGCGTGTAGGCCAAGTATTTGTGATAGGTGCGTGCGCTGACCACGTGCTGGATGAAGGCTTGGCCGTAGTGTCTGGCGAGCCAGAAGTTGATCACCGACCCGATGACGATCCCGATGTAGTTATAGGTAAAGCCTGCAACGGGGCCGAATAGTAAGACGCCAGCGGCGGTACTGATGCCTCCGGGGATGATCGGGATGACCACCTGAATGATCTGAATGGCGATGAACAGCAGTGGCCCGAGCCAGCCAGTGTGGCCAAGATAGGTTTGCAGGCTAGTTAGATCGTGAAAGACGCCGAGGTGAAACCAATACGCCGTGACGGCGATACTCGCGCTGAGGGTCGCGACTGTGGTCCAATTGATCAGCTTGCGTGAAGTGCGCGCTTCCATGTGGTCACCGCCTTAATTGAGGATAACTTAATTGTAACAAGCCCCATAAAGGCCGGTATCCGCCGGGAGGCTGATTTGTTGGGTGGGCGTCAGACTTGTGTTAGAATGTAGCGAACGCTTGTTTTAGGCAGCGACCTGGTCGCTTGCTGAGAAAGGAATCTTATGTACGAATTCATGCGCGGGCGCATTGCAGACGTGACCCCGAATTACCTGGTCATCGCCGTTAACGGCGTGGGCTATCGGCTATTGGTCGCCAACCCTTATCAATATGAGTTGGATAAGGAGGTCACGATTTATGTGCAACTGATCATTCGCGATAACGATCAGGCACTGTACGGGTTTGCCACCAAGAATGACAAACAGACTTTCAACCAGCTGTTGACAGTGACTGGGATCGGGCCGAAGTCGGCACTGGCCATCTTGGCCAACGCCAACCCAGAAGGCTTGGCCACTGCGGTTGCCCAAGACGATGTGCGCTTTTTGACAAAGTTCCCGGGCATCGGGAAGAAAACGGCGCAGCAGATCATTCTGGATCTGAAGGGCAAGCTGGAGGCGGAAGCGCCGCTGTTGCAAGTGGCCCCGGCAACGCAAAGCAACGACCCGCAGCTGGCCGATGCGTTGGCCGCGTTGGTCGCTTTGGGTTACCCGCAAAAGGCGGTTGATCAATTGGTTGCGAAATTGGCGGCCAGTGAGGCGACGACCACGGATGCGTATATGCGTCTGGGACTGTCGCTATTGAGTAAGTAAGGAGGGTTATGATGGCAGATGAGCGGATCGTCGACACAGATGCGGGTCCCGGTGAAGATCCACTGGAACGCGGGCTGCGGCCGAAGCGCTTAGCGGATTACATCGGGCAAACCGCCGTCAAAAACCAGCTGCAGGTCTATATTCAGGCCGCCAAGAAGCGCGAAGAAGCGCTGGACCATGTGTTGCTTTACGGCCCGCCTGGCCTGGGGAAGACGACCCTGGCGCTGGTGATCGCCAATGAATTAGGCGTGCACATCCGCACGACTTCTGGCCCGGCGATTGAAAAGCCCGGGGATTTAGTCGCGCTGTTGAACGAGCTGAGTCCCGGGGATGTGTTGTTCATCGACGAGATTCACCGATTACCCAAGATCGTCGAAGAAATGCTATACTCAGCGATGGAAGATTTCTATATTGATATCGTGGTGGGGCAAGGCCCGACCGCGCATCCAGTCCATTTTCCCCTGCCACCATTCACGCTGGTGGGGGCGACGACGCGGGCGGGGATGTTGAGCGCGCCATTGCGTGATCGCTTCGGGATCACCGAGCACATGGCGTATTACACCCCTACCGAGCTGACTGCGATCGTGCGTCGCTCCGCCAGCATCTTCAACATGACCTTGCCGGATGAGTCCGCCCACGCCTTGGCGCGGCGGTCGCGAGGAACGCCGCGGATCGCCAACCGCCTGTTGCGGCGGATTCGGGACTTCGCCGATGTGGCCGAGGCGACGAGCATCTCGGTCGCCTTGGTCGATAACGCCTTAGATCAGCTGCAAGTTGATGAAAAAGGTCTCGATCAAATCGACCGCAAGCTATTGACGATGATGATTCGCGATTATGAAGGTGGTCCGGTCGGGCTGTCGACGATCGCGGCGAACATCGGTGAAGAAACCGCCACGATCGAAGAGATGTATGAGCCGTATCTCTTGCAGATCGGCTTTTTGAAGCGCACCCCGCGTGGCCGGATGGTCACGCCGGCAGGCTTTGCACATCTCGATGTGCCTTATTTAA
>CAKQZO010000119.1 GCA_934293835.1 uncultured Lacticaseibacillus sp.
GAGCCCATATGCGTATGCCACGATCGATGATTTGTTCGCGCGTGCCCAAGACCACGAGCCGTTTTTTGTGATTCTCGACAATCTCGAAGATCCGCACAACCTCGGCTCAATCTTGCGGACCGCAGACGCAATCGGGGTGGATGGCATCATTATCCCCAAGCACCGGGCGGTGGGGCTGACAAGCACCGTCGCGAAGGTATCGACCGGCGCGATCGAACATGTGCCGGTAGCGCGGGTCACCAATCTCGCCAACACCATCAAGCAACTTAAGGAGCGCAACGTCTGGGTCTTCGGCACGGCCATGGACGGACAAGATTTCCGCCAGTGGGATGCCCACGGTGCGATTGCCTTGGTGATCGGTAATGAAGGCAAAGGCATCAGCCCAGGGATTGCGAAGCTAATGGATGCGACCGTGACGATTCCGATGGTCGGTCACGTCCAGAGCCTCAACGCCTCAGTCGCCGCTGGGATATTGATGTACCAAGCCTTCACCAGCCGAGGCCGATAATGAGACGGCACATTTTGATTGTGGACGCGTATAATGTCATCGGTAACTGGCCACAGCTGGCCAAGCTGAAGGCTGAAGACAAGCTCGATGCCGCCCGCGATCTGTTATTGCAAGTGCTCGCCGAATACCGCGCGCATGAAAATGCCGAAATGATCGTGGTGTTTGATGCGATGTATGTGCCAGGCATCGGGCAAAAATATGATCAGTGGGATATGCAGATCGTCTGGACTGATGAAGACCAAACAGCGGACTCATACATCGAAGCGCTCGCGGAACAAAATAACAGTCCACTGGTGCAGCTGACCGTTGTGACCTCAGATCAAGCGGAGCAGTGGACCGTCTTTTCCCGCGGTGCGCTGAGAATCTCATCCCGCGATTTTCTAGGGTATGTCCGGCGGTCACACCGTGAATTCACCCACTCTGCCGCGCCATTCATCACCCGCGAGAAGCGTCGCAACGTGCCTTGGCGCGCCGACCAAGCGGCAGAACTTGACGCTCTGCGCCGCAAGCTCGAAGAAGGCGACGATTGACCGGTAGTGACAAGCGCCTCACCTCACGATTCGTTTCTGGAATCGCGGGGTGAGGCGCTCTTTGCGTGGCTTAATGAACAATGAATTTATCATTGACAAATGTAAACGCTGAGGTTATTCTGTACTTGTAAGTTACAAACGTAGATGAAAGGACGTGGGCCAATGGCAGCAGTTGAGATGTCGCCGGCAGAATGGGAAGTGATGCGGGTCGTGTGGACGAAAGGCACGGCCGCAACCAACGAGATCGTCGCGGTGATGCAGCAAAAGCGCGACTGGGCGGAGTCGACCATCAAGACTTTGTTGCGACGGCTGGTTGGCAAGCAGGCACTTGCCACCAACAAGGTGGGCCGACAATTCGTTTACCAGCCGCTGATCTCGGAGCAAGTGGCGATGACGCAAACGGCAGATGAGCTGTTCGATCATCTCTGTGAGATGAAGCAAGGCACTGTTTTACTCGGGTTGTTGCAGCGGACGATATTGAGTCAAGGCGATATCCAGGCGATGCAACAACTGTTGGCTACCAAGGCCGAAACGGCACCTGCCCAGGTGGCCTGCAATTGCCTGGCGGACCAATGTACCTGCGATAAGGAGGAAGTAAAATGAGTCAACTCATTGTAACGATTGTCGGCGTAGCGTTGATCGGCTTCATCGGCTGGTGGTTTTTCGGCAAGCACGCCGTTGCCACTGAGGAAGCGCAGGTGAAGAACCAGCAACAAAGTGTCGACGTGCTTGTCAAAGGTGGCTATTCGCCGGAGCGTGTCGTGTTGAAACAAGGGGTTCCAGCCGTGTTGAATTTCACACGTGAGGATCCGTCCAGCTGTTTGGACCGCGTCGTTTTTCCAGACTTTGGGATCAACCAGGCCTTACCGAAAGGCGAGACGCAACGCATCACCATCGACACCAGCAAGCCGGGTGAATATACTTGGGCTTGCGGGATGGATATGTTTCACGGTCAGTTAGTCATTGAATAATCACTCAGGAGGAAAAGACTCATGTCAGAAAACACACAAAACATCAATATCACGGTTGCCGGCGGCTATGATCCCGAAGTTGTGACCTTAAAGCAAGGGGTTCCCGCAACCCTAACGTTCACACGCACCAACGCCCAAGGCTGTTTGGACGTGGTGCATTCTAAGGACTTTGATTTTGAAACCGAGCTCCCGTTGAATCAGCCCCAGACAGTGACCGTTGATACCAGTAAAGCTGGCGAGTTTGGCTATAGTTGTGGCATGGACATGTTCTTCGGTAAGGTGGTGATCGAATAATGTCAATCGCTGCACGCTTTTGGGTGTCGCTGGTCTTGAGCCTGCCGATGCTTGCTGAGATGGTGATGAAGCCGCTGTTTGGCATTATGTTGCCCGGTGGCGAATGGACGATGCTGGTGTTGACCACGATCATTATGGCGGTGTCTGCTGTACCGTTTTGGCAAAGTGCCTGGGCAAGTTTCACCAAGCACCATGCCAACATGGATACGCTGGTGGCGATTGGAACGGCGACCGCGTATTTTTACAGCATCTACGCGATGATCATGCATCAGGCGGTGTTCTTTGAAAGTGCTGCGGTGGTTACGGCTTTCGTCCTTTTGGGGCAGGTGTTTGAAGAGCGGATGCGTAACAACGCTTCGGATGCCGTGTCCAAGCTGGTCGATTTGCAGGCCAAAGATGCTGAGGTCCAACGCGACGGTGTTTGGCAACGGCTCGCGCTGAGTGAGATTGTTGTCGGCGATAAGGTGCGCGTACGCCCGGGTGAGAAGATTGCCGTAGATGGGATGATCACAGACGGACAGTCGACGATCGATGAGTCGATGGTGACTGGGGAGAGTATGCCAGTTACCAAAAAGATCGGTGATCGCGTGATCGGGGCGACTCTCAACAACCATGGTACGCTGACCTACACCGCTGAAAAGGTCGGTGATGACACGATGCTGGCGCAGATCGTGACAATGGTGAAACAGGCTCAAAATTCACACGCACCGATCCAGAAGCTCACCGATAAGGTCTCCGATATTTTCGTGCCGGTGGTGTTGATTGTTGCAATCCTGACGTTTTTGATCTGGTATGTCGTGATCGGCGCTAGTGTCGCTAACGCCTTGATCTTTGCGGTATCGGTCGTGGTCATCGCCTGCCCGTGTGCGCTGGGACTGGCGACACCGACTGCGTTGATGGTCGGGACTGGCCGTTCCGCCAAGATGGGGATTCTGATCAAGAACGGCGAGGTGCTTGAAGCGGTTAACGAAGTGACCACGGTCGTTTTCGATAAGACCGGAACGATCACCAACGGGAAGCCGCAAGTCACCGATATCGTCGGCGACCAGAAGCGGGTGCTGACCGTAGCTGCGGCCTTAGAATCCGCCTCTGAACATCCACTTGCCAGCGCTGTGATGGCCGCCGCCGGTGAGCTGAGCGTGCCGTCAATAACGGCGTTCACCGCCCTAGAAGGGCGCGGAGTCGCGGCTAAGGTTGCTGGCGAAGACGCCTTCGTGGGCAATGACAAACTGGTTGCCGATCATCGCTTGGCACCGCAGATGCAGGCCCAAGCTGAGGCGCTGCAGAAGCAGGCCAAGACGGTGGTTTATGTCGGCGTGGGCGATGAGGTGATCGGGCTCATTGCGATTCAAGATGCGCCGAAGCCGACTTCTAAGGCCGCCATTGCCGCGTTGAAGGCGCGGGGCCTGAAGACGGTGATGCTGACCGGTGACAATGCGCGTGTGGCTCGGGCTATCGCCGATGAAGTTGGAATCGAATTGGTGATCGCCGATGTGTTGCCGGCGGATAAAGCCGCCCGCGTTCAGGACTTACAACAGTCAGGAAAGGTCGCGTTCGTCGGCGATGGCATCAACGATGCCCCGGCGTTGACGGTCGCCGATGTCGGAATCGCGATGGGTTCTGGGACCGATATCGCGATCGAGTCTGGTGGAATCGTGTTGGTCAAGAATGACCTCCGCGATGTTGATCGGGCGTTGGCATTGAGTAAGAAGACGTTCAATCGCATCAAGTTAAATCTATTTTGGGCGTTCATTTATAATGTGCTCGGCATTCCAGTCGCCGCAGGGGTGTTTTACGCGATTGGCTTGACGTTGAGTCCCGAACTGGCTGGCTTGGCGATGGCCTTCTCCTCACTGTCTGTTGTGACGAGTTCGGTTTTATTGAATCGCACTAAGATTGCGCCCAAGGTTGAAGTGGCGTAATCCGATCTTATAGGACCACGTGGAAGCCCTCTGCTAAGCAACCTCATACGAACTGAGGCCCTTAGCAAGGGGCTTTTGGCGTTGCCTGGATCACAGGTCAACCCCACCGTCGATGCGTAACACCTGCCCAGTAATGAATTGATTCTGCATGAGATACAGATAGCCAGAAGCTACCTCATCAACTCGGGCAACGCGCTTGAGCGGGACAGCTTGCGAGAAAGCCTTGGCTTGATCGTCACGGGCACTTGACGAAAGCCCACGCCACAAACCGGTTGGGGTCCATGTGGGAGAGACCGCGTTAACGCGTTTAGCCGGTGCGAGTTCGACGGCCAGACCTTGCACCATTGTGTTGATCGCCTGGTTGCCAATGATGGCGCCGCTGGCGTCATGAGGATGACCGCCTGAGCCTGAGGTGAACGTGAGGGTGGAGGTGATATGGCTGGCCGCGATTTGTGCGAGCTGGAGATTGACGAAAAATTTCTGTTCGATGGCTTCACGAATCGTCGCAAGGCTACTATCGAGGAACCCACCGGCCATTGCGCCGCCGAGCATCGAAACGAGATGGGTGTAATCGGCGTGACGAGCAAAATAGGCTTGCAAAGCGCTGGTATTATTGGCATCTAATGTTGAACCGGCGATACCGGGATGTGTTTCTAAAAATTCGTGTAGGCGCACCGGGTCACGGCCAATCACGTGCACATGCCAGCCTTTTGCGGCGGCTTTAGTCGCGACTGCGGCGCCGAAACCGGAGGTGCCACCGATAATGAGAATTCGAACTGGTTGCATGCTGAACTTCCCCCTTTTCCCCCAACATTATGCGCACTGAAACCCACATAAAGCAAAGCAATTTAGGCGCTGGACACAAAAAAAGGAGCTGTGACGTTGTGCACTAGGCCCTGTCAAGTTGACAGATGAAATAATATAAAGTTTTGTCTGTTTCTAAACGGCTTCACTCCAGTAT
>CAKQZO010000120.1 GCA_934293835.1 uncultured Lacticaseibacillus sp.
GGCATATGTGTCTTGCAATCCCGGAATCACACAGACTTCGCCAGCATCAACCCGCGAGACCGCAGTGGCTTTCGTCACATTATATAAGCGCAACTGGTTGACCTTTTGCTCACCCAATAGCGCTTGCTTCGGCACCAGCGACCCGCCATAGAGGCGCAACCACGTCAGACGCTCACCATTGGCGTGCGTAATCTTGAAGACGCGCGCACCGAACTCGGTCAGTGGTTTCAATGAGGTTGTCCACCGTTGTAGCCCCGCAAGCAAGTCACCGACGCCTGCCAATTTCAACGCCGACCCAAAAAACACCGGAAAAATCTGCCGTTGGGCGATCATCGTCTGCACCTGAGTTGTGGTCAACACCCCGTCTTCAAGATAAGCTTCGAGCACCGTATCATCTTGAACGGCGATTGCCTCTTGCGTCTCGGCGGTTAACTCAGCGCCGTCAAACACCACACAACCTGCTGCACAATTTGCTTGCAAGTCAGCAAGCACGCGCTCACGGTCGGCGCCCACGGCATCCATCTTGTTCACAAAGATGAAGGTTGGAACATGATTGCGCTGCAATAGCGCCCACAGCGTCCGGGTATGCGCCTGCACGCCCGCCGTCGCAGAGACAACCAAAATCGCATAATCCAAAACACTCAGGACTTGTTCTGTGGTGCTTGCAAAATCGAGATGCCCTGGGGTATCGAGCAATGTCAGCCGTAAATCTTGATAGCGCAATTCTGCTTGATGTGAAAAAATCGTGATGCCGCGCGCCTTTTCCAGTGCATCAGTGTCTAAAAACGCGTCACCGTTATCGACACGCCCCAACTGCTTGAGATTGCCTGCCTGATACAACATCGCCTCGGATAAGGTGGTCTTCCCTGCATCGACATGCGCCACAATTCCTGCAACAATCGCCTTCATAGTCCCCTCCTCAGTTTCGTTATTCCTATCATACCGCAACCCCAGAGCAAAACAAAAACCCCGCCAGCGGCGAGGTTAACAGCGGAACTATTCACAAACCAAAATGATGTCTTGCACGTCTTCGTGAATGTATAAGCAAGTCGCTTTGTTATCTTCAAGATACCATCCCTGAGCCCCCGCCGCTTTGGCATCGCTGAGTAACTGGGTGATGTCAACATTTGAAAACGAGGCGTCTGCGCCGACTGCCGAGTCGTCGGCATTGCTAGTCGCCGTCACGTTCAACAGCTGGTCTGACGAATCAAACCGGGCCTGAAAGCAGGTGACGGTGGTCATGCCCACGCGGGCGCAGGCAAAGGTTTCCTGCAGATGCGTGCTCGAAACAGATTCAACAATCGTGGTCGGGATCCCCGAGAAGTTAGCTAAGCGCCTCTTTACTGATGCTTCGTTAAACGCGCGTGTTAAGACTGCTACCATGGTCATGACTCCCTTTCTTTTAACTTTACGTTCATTATATCACAATCGAATCCACCTGCTGATTAGAATCCCATGAACACGCTCATCTCCCCTGCAGAGTCCCGCCCCCCAAAGGCGGGCGCGCTGAAAAATCTGGATGCCCAACTCGTTAATGGTATAATTTAAACATGCTTTTTATGACACGAAGGGAGTTCACCCATGTTTTACTCTTTCATCCGCGTCGTTGCCCGAATCTTGTTGTTTATCATCAACGGCAACGCCCATTACGAAAACAAATCTGCTTTACCCGACGGTCCATATGTCCTTGTTGGTCCTCACCGCACCTGGTGGGATCCGATATATTTTGCCATTGCCGCATCGCCGCGTAAGTTTGGCTTCATGGCCAAACAAGAACTCTTTCATAATCCGATCCTGCGCTGGATTCTCGTTCATGCCAATGCATTTGGCGTCGACCGGGCCCATCCTGGTCCCAGCGTGATCAAAACGCCTGTGAAGATGTTGAAGAATCAAGACTTGTCGATCATTATTTTCCCATCTGGCACGCGCTACTCTAGTGAGCTCAAAGGCGGTGCCGCGCTGATTGCCAAGCTCGCCAAGGTGCCGATCGTGCCGGCAGTTTATCAAGGCCCGGTCAAATTCTCGCAGTTGTTCTTGCGTCGGCGTGTCACCATTCGGTTTGGTGAACCCATCACCGTCCCGACTGGGAAGTTAACCGAAGACGTGACCAAAGCACTTGGCGATCAGATGCAGGCAAGCTTTGACGCCATTGACCGCGCCATCGACCCCACATTCCACTATGTCCCAGATACGAAGAAGTACCTCGCCGAAAAAGAAAGCGGCAAGTTAAAGTAACTGTGCTGTAATAGAAAGAAGTTAATCCACATGAGTTTATGGCAACGCCTCACGGCTAAACCCGATCTTGATCAGACACTTCACGCCGACCACCAACTTGCACGCACCTTGACGACGCGCGACCTTGTCGCCTTAGGCATTGGCGCCGTCATCGGAACGGGGATCTTTATCCTTCCAGGTACTGTCGCCGCAACAACAAGCGGCCCGGCGATCACCCTTGCGTTCATCCTCGCGGCAGTCGTGTGCTCACTGGCGGCGATGTGCTATGCGGAATTTGCTTCTGCTCTGCCGGTTGCCGGCTCCGCTTATGCCTACGGGAATATCGTCTTCGGCCAGATTTTCGGCTGGATCATCGGCTGGGCGTTGATTTTGGAATACATGTTGGCGGTGGCCGCAGTATCGACGAGTTTTGCCGCTTACTTCCAAAGTTTCATCGCCGGTTTTGGCTGGCACATCCCCACCGCGATTACCGGCTCGTTCGATCCCAGTCACGGCACTT
This sequence comes from uncultured Lacticaseibacillus sp., assembly GCA_934293835.1. GTDB lineage: Bacteria > Bacillota > Bacilli > Lactobacillales > Lactobacillaceae > Lacticaseibacillus. The sequence continues at coordinate 2,735 of CAKQZO010000120.1, forward strand.
ATTTCAACCTGATCGCCGTCATTGTCGTCTTGCTGATCGGAATCTTATTATCGCGAGGCATGCGCACATCGATGGCCGTCAACCGGGCGATGGTCGTCGTGAAGCTAGGCATCATCATCTTATTCATTGCTGTGGGGGCGTTCTACGTTCGCCCAACGAACTGGCATCCTTACATGCCGTTCGGGGCTAAGGGCATTCTCGCCGGGGCGTCGACCGTGTTCTTCGCCTACCTAGGCTTCGATGCCGTTTCCGCAAGCGCACCTGAGGTAAAAAAACCGCAAAAGACGCTTCCGCGAGGCATCATCGGCACACTGATCATTGCCACGATCCTCTATGTCTTGGTCGCAATCGTCCTCACTGGAATCGTGCGCTACACCAAGCTTGACGTTGCCGACCCTGTCTCGTTTGCACTCAACGTGATTCACCAGCCGAAGCTATCTGGCATCATCGCGTTAGGGGCGTTGGCAGGAATGTTTACGATGATGGTGACGATGATTTACTCCTCCAGCCGGTTGGTTTATGCGATCGGGCGTGACCGTCTTTTGCCACGCTGGTTTGGCAAAGTAACACACCAGCTCCCGCTGAATGCACTTTGGACGGTCACGATTATCATTGCAATCATGGGCGGATTTGTTCCACTGACACAGCTCGTCAACTTGGTCAACATCGGCACCCTGATTGCATTCGCTTTCGTCTCGATCGGCATCATCCCCTTGCGCAAACACGAACTCATCAACAACGATGGGTTCAAGGTGCCCGGTTATCCGGTTATCCCAGTCATCAGTTTCTTATTCTGCTTGTTGTTGATGAGTCAGCTGAGCAAGGAGACTTGGTTAATGAGCCTTATCTGGTTTGCATTCGGCATGATCATCTATTTTGCTTATGGGTTCCGTCATGCCCGAACCACGACTCTTTGACCACCAAAATGCGCGTCTGTCCAAACCTGAGATCCAGGCTTGGATAGACGCGCTTTTCATTTAGCTAAGCTTGCGGTAACCAGTATGCGGATTCAATGGTTTGCAGCATTCGCCGTAACTGAACCGTTTCGGCGACATCGTGAACGCGCAAGATATTCCCCCCGCGCAGAAACATGGCACTCTCCGCGATCAGCGTCACCGGCAAGCGGTCATCTTTGGCCAGATGAAATAGTTGTGCACCGAAGCCTTTGCGGGAGATCGCAACCATCAGCGGCCGGTGAAACTCGTTTAACATGTCGATATTGCGCATCATTGCATAATCTTGTTGCCCGTCTGCAACCTTGGCGTAGCCGATTCCTTGATCTAACGCGATCCGCTCTAATGCGATCCCAGCATCAGTCAACGCCTTGAGGTTCGTCGTGAAGAAGTCTCGCATTTCACGCGTCAAGTCAGTATACTCCCGGTCACGATTACTATGCATCGTCAACAGACCGGCAGTGGTCGGCGCGAGGAGCGCTAGCTTGCGGGGATCATCAGTGAAGCCATTCACGTCGTTGATGATATCCACCCCGGCTGCAACTGCAACCGCCATGACCGGATATTTGTACGTGTCGATTGCGATCGGCAGCTTCGGAAAAGTCTGGCGCAAAAATGTCAAAACCGGTTTAACCCGCGCAAGCTCCACTTCCGGCGAAATCTCGGTGAATCCAGGCCGCGTCGTCTGGCCACCGACCTCAACGACATCGACCCCTGCGGCGACCATACTCGCGACTTGCGTGCGCATCGCCTGTTCGGCAACGAAGCGACCCCCATCATAAAATGAGTCTGGCGAAACATTCAAGATCCCATACACCAGCGGTTTCCGTGAGACATTGAAACGATGAGTCCCCGCCTGCCACCAAATCTGGTGGCGGGCCTGAATCGCGGTCAAATCCGCTGCGGCATCGGCAAAGCCAGCAGCCGTCAAAGCCGCGATCAGTGGCGTGACCGCCCCGTGTGGCACCAGAACTTGTGCGTCTTGCGCAACGAGATCAAACTGGTGCCACAGCGTTATCAAGGCCTTCATCTGATTCGGCTGCGCCTCAAATTGCAACCACAGCTGGCGGTCGCGAGTGAGTGCTGCTTCTAGCTGACGATCAGCAAGTGTTTGAGGCGCGGTGACGTTCAACTCAGTGATGTGCATTTTATCCTCCTAGGCAAACAGCGTATTCAGTGCACGAGCGCGAGGCAAGTAGCCTCGCCGCATCGAACTAGACATCTCGGCAAGCGTCAGCGCTTCGCCTTCAGGAACCAAGACTCGATCGAATCCGCGACTATTGTCTCCCCGTGCTTCGGGCGCCACGACCGCCTCTAGGACCCCGTGGGCACTGATCAGCGTGCCATTCGGCGAAGCCAGCACCAACACGCTGATCAGTCGTGCCCGTCGATCGGTCAGCGGCGCCATCAATGCTTGCAAGGCCGCGTTGGTCTCAGTCCGCGGCAACTCTCTGGCAGTCTGCACCCCGAGAT
>CAKQZO010000121.1 GCA_934293835.1 uncultured Lacticaseibacillus sp.
GTTTTTGGCTGGTAAGCGGCTGGTTATTACTGCTGGTGGAACCAAGGAGCGAATCGATCCAGTACGTTATATTGGGAACGATTCTTCAGGAAAAATGGGGACGGCATTAGCCAACGTCGCTGCGGCTGCCGGCGCTGAAGTGACCTTGGTGACGACGGCAACGCTACCGACTTTGCCACAGATTACGGTACGGCCAGTACAAAGTGCAACCGAGATGCATGCGGCAGTGACTTCAGTATTTGCTGCCTGCGATGCGGTGATTATGGCCGCGGCGGTGGCCGATTATCACATGGTGTCGCCGAGTGCATATAAGCTAAAGAAAACGAGTGCGACTAGCGATCTAACGCTAGAATTGGCGCAGAATCCGGATATTTTAGCAACGCTCGGTGCGACGAAGACGCATCAGCTTGTGGTCGGATTTGCTGCTGAAACCAACGATTTGTTGGCGAATGCGAAGAAGAAGTTGGTGAAAAAACATGCGGATTTACTCGTTGCCAATGCCGTTGGTGATGGGCGTGGATTCAATCAAGCAACTAATGCAGTGTGGCTCTTACGGCCTTCTCAGGAACCGGAAGCGGTGCCTGAGGCAAGTAAGGAGGCCGTTGCTGCAGTCATTCTCAAGACCATGCAACAGATGATGGGGTGATGCGGTGCAAGTGGCAAAAGTAATCGTTGACGTACCAACGATGCAGACGGATCGGCCGTTTGATTATTTGATACCAACGGTGTTAGAAAATACGATCCAACCTGGAATGCGCGTCTGGGTTCAATTCGGCAAGGGTGCGCGTCAGGTGATGGGGATGGTCGTCGCGCTGAGTACAACCGCAAGCTATGCAGGCGCACTTAAGCCATTGCTAGCGGTGCTTGATGCTAAACCGGTACTCAACGCCGAACTTTTGGCGTTGTCTAAGTGGCTAGCAGAAACGACGTATTCGTTTTGGATTACCTGTATCCAGACGATGTTACCGGCACAGCTTAAGGCTTCGGCAGAGAAATACTTCCAACCACGCACTACGGCCGGCAAGGCGCTGTTACCAGCCGGTGAGGAATTGGCAATGGCAGATGTTAAGCCCGAAGCGCTTGGCGGGTTGTTGAAGGCGGTGCAGCGTGGCGACCTGGAAGTCGACTATCGATTGCACGATCGTGCTCGGGTGAAGACGGTTAAGCATGTGGTGCCTCAGTTGGACGCTGACGGGGTAGCCGCAGCCGTCGCGGGGCTGAATCCACGAGCCAAACAGCAAGCGCATCTTTTAGAATTATTGCGGCAGTGGCAGGCCAAAGGAGAGACACCAGCGCTGCCAGATGTCTTGGCTGAGATCTCGCGGGCGCAGATCATGCATGGTCAAAAACAAGGCTGGTTGAAGCTGGTTGCCAAGGAAGTTTATCGTGATCCGTATCCGCAGATGCAAGGCGTAGCGCTGACGCAGCCCTTAGCATTGACCGCGGAACAGCAGCCTGTGGTCGCGACAGTGAGCGCAGCAGTGGCAGCGAAGGAGGCCGCGACGTTTTTATTGGAAGGCGTGACTGGCTCGGGCAAGACTGAGGTCTACTTGCAAATTATTGCCAAAGCACTGGCTTCTGGACGTACGGCATTGATGCTGGTACCAGAGATCGCGTTGACGCCGCAGATGGTGCAGCGGGTTCGTGGTCGGTTCGGTCAACGCGTGGCGGTGTTGCATTCCGGGCTGTCTGATGGCGAGAAGTTCGATGAATGGCGCCGAATCCAGCGCGGTGAGGCCCATGTGGTTGTTGGCGCACGATCGGCAGCTTTCGCGCCGCTCACTAACCTTGGCGTGTGCATCATTGATGAGGAACATGAAACCAGCTATAAACAAGATGACGCGCCGCGTTACCATGCTCGTGATGTTGTTTTGCACCGAGCAGCCGACGCTCATGCGCCGGTCGTGCTCGGCTCGGCAACGCCGAGTTTAGAGTCGCGTGCACGGGCTGAAAAGGGCGTCTACACGCTATTGCATTTACCACACCGAGTCAATGCTCGGCCATTGCCTGCAGTGCAGCTGATCGATATGCGGACCGCCTATCAAGATGGCGGCCGCGATGATTTTTCTAAATCATTATTACAAGCATTAGAGTTGCGGCTTGAACGACACGAACAAAGCGTGCTGTTATTGAACCGGCGTGGTTTTTCGTCTTTTGTGATGTGTCGTGAGTGTGGCTATAAGGTGCAGTGCCCAAACTGCGATATTTCGTTAACCCTACACATGGACACGCATTCGTTGAAGTGTCACTATTGTGGGCATGAGGAACCCATCCCCCAGGTCTGCCCCCAATGCGGGTCCAAGAAGATTCGTTATTATGGTACTGGCACTCAAAAAGTTGAGGCGAGTCTTGCTCAGTTGTTACCGCAGGCGCGCGTGTTGCGGATGGATGTCGATACTACTCGAAAAAAAGGTGGTCACGCTAAGATCCTCAAGGCATTTGGTCACCACGAGGCCGATATTTTGTTGGGAACGCAGATGATTGCTAAAGGACTGGACTTTCCTGACGTGACCCTGGTGGGCGTGATCAACGCCGACACCAGTTTAGGGTTGCCAGATTTTCGCGCGAGTGAGCGCACCTTCGAGCTGTTGACGCAGGTTTCCGGGCGCGCCGGGCGGGCAGAAAAGCCTGGAGAGGTGTTGATCCAAACATTCAACCCGGAACACTATGCCATTCGCTATGCACAAGCGCATGATTATGAAGGCTTTTTTTACGCAGAGATGGCAGTGCGCCACCGTGGCGATTATCCACCCTATTATTTCACGATGAAGCTCACTGTAAGCCATCAAGATGAGGCTGAGGCGGCTAAGGCAATCTACAGCCTAGCCCATCAGCTTAATCAGGTGTTGTCAGCGTCGGCTAGAGTTTTGGGCCCGACGCCGGGAGCCATTGCGCGCTTGAAGAATCGTTATTATTACCAAATGGTTATTAAATACAAGAAAGAGCCTGCACTGGCTCAAACCCTGACAAAGATTCTTGATGAGACGCAAGCAAGCGTTCGCCAAGGATTCCAGGTTGCTATCGACCGTGAGCCACAGTCGTTCATGTAGTGCAGGCCAAAGGAGGAACCCATGACATCAGTAATTTTTCTAGGCACCCCAGCGTTTGCGGTGCCTATTCTCAAAGCGTTACACGCAACTTATGATGTGAAGTTAGTCATCACGCAGCCGGATCGGCGTGTTGGTCGCAAGCAGGAGTTACATCAAAGTCCGGTCAAGCAGGCTGCAGAGGCGTTGCACCTGCCCGTGTTACAACCGGAAAAACTTTCTGGCAGTCCAGAACTCGATGAGGCCATCGCTTTGGCACCAGATCTTTTAATCACCGCGGCATATGGGCAGTTTTTGCCGAATCGATTCTTGGCCGCAGCCAAGATTGCGGCTTTGAATGTGCACGGATCGCTATTACCAAAGTATCGCGGTGGTGCGCCGATTCAATACAGTATTATCAACGGAGACGCCGAGACTGGTGTGACGATCATGGAGATGGTTCACGCGATGGACGCTGGCGATATGTATGCACAAGCGACCCTGCCGTTGACGCGTGCAGATGATTCGGGCACTGTTTTTGAGAAGCTAAGTGTACTCGGCCGTGATTTACTGATGCAGACGTTACCGGCGATCATTGCGGGTACGGCGCCGAAGACACCACAAGATTCAGCGCAGGTGACGTTTTCGCCAACGCTAACCAAGGATCAAGAACATCTAAACATCACTTTGCCAGCCACAGAACTAGATCAGTGGGTACGTGGGTTACGGCCCACGATCGGAGGTTGGGTGATGCTCAATGGCGTGCGCACTAAGCTTTGGGCGATTACACCGCAAGCGGTGACGACGACTTTGCCCGCCGGTACGGTTGTGATGCGTGCTAAGAAACAATTGCACGTTGCCGCCGGTGGTGGCACGGTGTTTGCAATCAACGAATTACAGCCTGCCGGTAAGGCAAAACAGCCGATCGCGGCGTTTTTGAACGGTGCAGGTAAGCAGATTCAAGAAGGAGACCATATCATTGGTGAAGCCTAATCCCAGAGAACTAGCCGTAGAGATTCTCGAAAAAGTGATGAAAAACGGTAGTTATTCCAACCTGACGCTCGATGCGACCTTGAAGGCACATAAGCTTGACGCCCGCGATGCACACTTGTTGACCAATATTGTTTATGGTGTGATTCAACATCAATTGACGTTGGATTATGATCTCCAACCATTTGTGGGTAAGCGCGCACTCGATACATGGGTTCGTGTCTTGCTTCAAGGTGCAGTGTATCAAATGGTTTATCTTGATAAGATCCCGACACGCGCAATTTTTTATGATGCAACTGAGATTGCCAAGCGTCGTGGTCATGCTGGTGTTGCTAAGTTTGTGACTGCCGTGTTGCGTAACTTGCAGCGTCAAGGGCTTCCTACGCTAGATGCCATCAAGGATCCAATCGACCGCCTGAGTATTGCGACCAGTACTCCCCGGTGGTTAGTTGAAAAGTTGATCGCACAGCTTGGCCAGGTTAAGGCCGAGGCAATTTTGGCTGTGATCAATCGGCCGGCGAGTGCGTCAATTCGGGTCAATACAACCAAAATTAGCGTTGCAGAGTTACAAAATCAGCTTGCAGACCGCTTTGAAGACATTCATTCATCGTCGGTATCGCCGTTCGGACTGGTTGCTGCAGGTGGCCATCTTGCCGGGGCACCGGAGTTCGACTACGGGATGTTTACGATGCAAGACGAAAGTTCGATGCTCGTTGCCCCAAGTCTGGAAATCCAGCCCGGCGACCAGGTGCTCGACGCTTGTGCCGCACCGGGTGGGAAGACGACACATATTGCCCAATACCTTGATCCTGAGGCGGGTGGTAAGGTGACCGCATTGGATCTTCATCCCCACAAAGTACGGCTGATTGCACAAAATGCCGCGCGGCTTGGATTGGCCGACCGTGTCGATGCTTATGCGATGGACGCCCGTCAGGCACAAGACCAGTTTGCACCACAGAGTTTTGACCGGGTATTGGTTGACGCGCCTTGTTCCGGGTTAGGCCTGATTCGGCGTAAGCCAGAGATTAAATATGACAAGCAACCGGCTGATCTTAAACACTTGCCAGAGATTCAGTTAGGAATATTGAATAGTGTGGCTGGTTTGGTTAAAGTTGGCGGCCGGTTAACCTATAGTACTTGCAC
>CAKQZO010000122.1 GCA_934293835.1 uncultured Lacticaseibacillus sp.
TTCTTCGTCGCCTGATAGGTGCGTACCGTGTCGGAATCGCCGACGCGCATAATCTGTGCCTTGACGGCCACCTGCCGCATCGCCATCGGTTGCGCATTCTTCACCGCAATTGCCATCGCCGGGTGCTTATTGTATAAGAATGGCCGGGTCGAGTCATACTTGAGCTGGGCCGACGTCGATTGATACTGTTTTCCTTGCAACAAGACGCCAACCGAGTAGTCATAATGCGCCTTGATCGCAGTATGCGACTTGGTATTGTTCGCAACCTTCTCGGTAAAATGCCAGTCCCCGTATACCATCCCTTTGAAGCCATTCTTCGGCACTTTAAGTGTTGTATTCAGCGTCGTCGCTTCGTGACCTTGCAGGGTAATCGTTGACTGTGCCTTAGGAAGCGTCAGCATACTGGTCAATGGCTGATTAATGCTACTCAGTGCTTTGGGGGTAAATGCGAGTCCACCACCAATCTGGGTATAGGCGTTACGTATATTACTTTTAACTGTAATCGTTTTTTTTGTGAAGTTTTGAATCCGAAGCTGCAACGTCTGAGTCGTATCCGGCTTCACCTTGAGATCATAGAAGTTCTCAGCCATGTTGGTCTGATTGTCTGGTAAGACCGGCTGGACTTCAAAATCATTTTGATCGGCACTAACCGTATGGCCGTGTGCACCGCCGACTAACCCTAACCCTAACAGGATACTAAAGACCCCAACTAACGCTTTTTTCAAAATCGTCTCTCCTCTTTACGGCAATTGATCCGCAGTCCAGGTCAAAGTTGTTGAGTAATGGCCATTGAGCCTTGTGGTGGTGTCTGGCACATACAAGCCGACACTTTGCCCACCTGTCGTGGCTGTCCCAAAATTAACCCGCCAAGATTGGCTGCCTGTTGTGCCTGTATCTGATGGTGCTACCGTCGCTGACACGATGGCAGTCGGCTGCGCCCCTGGCACTAAGGTGAAGTGGGATTTCGTCTGAAACTGGGTGCTCGTCGACGCGTCTCCTCCGGCGCTAGTCACCTGCAGATTCTTGAACCACAGCCGCGCATCATTCAACTCGGATCGATCGCTATCGTGGCTAAACTGTGCGTCCTGTGCGACACTCAACTGCCAGGAACCGACCCCGATTCGATCGATCACCGTCGCCCCATATGGAATCGTCTGTTGCGTCACACGCGACTGGGTGCCGATTAAATAGTTCTCGTTAACCTTAGTCGGGGAAAACTGACCAAACTCAAGCGTCGCATCAGGATCTAGCTCGAACATCTGCATATCATAGACATACGTCAAGGTCTGTGCCGTCGCGCCGAAGATTGGATCTGGCAAATTATTGGCATCGTACGGATCCAAGCTGTCATCAACGGCGCCCATAGTGGTGCCCCAGATAGTCAATCCTTCATGCGTCGCTGGCACATTCGCACCGGGATGCGCAACCGACAATGCCTGGCCGTTCTCACCTGTGTAGGTGTGCGTCGCCAAAACAGTGTTGGTCGCGCGATCATATTCTTGTACGGTGATTTGGCCAGTTTTGCTATCGCGGAAGGTCAACTGGTTGTCTTTGACGGACACGACACCATCACTGGTCGTGGTCCCCCAGGCATCCCCTGGCACCCGCACCGCCGTGATCCCGAGTAGCTTCGACCACTGAACTTCATACGTTCCAGTCGCCACACCATAACCGGTCGGCGGCGTCACTTCTTTGAGCGCTAAGGTCCGCGTGCCGGCATTCTTCGGCACGACCGTCGTTAAACCAGTACTGTCTGTGGCCGCCGAGGTTTGGTCATCCGTCGCATCCGCTGTGTCCGTCAGTTGGAACTTGGCCCCTGCCAAGACTTGACTCTCATCTTGCGCATCGACTTTTTTGATCTGTACGCGTTCGGTAGCCGGTGTCACATCCCCGGTGACCTTCATCGTCCAGGCTCGGCCGTCACTCCCATCGTCCATGTATGAGGCGATCGTGTAGCCACTATTCCCACCTCCGCTATTAACGGTAAAGTAGAAGTACAACTCTGGCGCCCCACCATCACTCGAGCTAACGGTGATGCGGTTTTCTTTTTGGTTGCACACGACGGTGACATGTTTCGTGGAAACGACACCGCTTGGGTCCGTTTCTTTGATAGTGTACACGATCTGCGCCCCAGTCGCGGTGGTCGTCGACTTTTTGGTAATCTTTTGATTATCGCCAGCCACAATCTTGGTTTTACTCAAATCAAGCGTCGTCGCCGCGGCGAGTTGCACGACGGCATTACGGTTAGTCAAGTTTTCGACCCGGATGTGAACCGCGCCAGTCGCACCGACGGCAAACTTCGTCGCGTCGTTGCCTTTAGCGTTTTCTAACCAGGTGTAAAGATTGGCTTCTTCGGTATCGGGATCGATGATCGTGATATGCTGCCACTTACCCGCGGTGCCTTTAGTGCCGTCTGCCAGCAACGGTGTCAGTGTGACATCACTCAAGCTGGCCTTAGGGGTTAATACCAACGGCACACTCCCGGCGCTATCGCCACTCGTGGGCACATATATTTCTACGACTTGTTGGCCACCCTGTGTCGACAAGGTGAGGCTGGCACCATTATCAGCGGTTAACTTGGTGAAATCATCACTACTGGTGGTACTGGCATCCATGGCGCGCCAGGCTTGGTAGGTTTGCGCCCAATTCAACGTCGTGCCACCTAACCCGATCGTCACCACGGCACCAGGCGTCTGCGTGTTTGTGACCACCGCTGAAATCACGGACCCATCGGCAAACAAGTAACTATCGTCGCCACTGGTAATACTCAACGTACCGCTTGCCGGCGTAGCCGCCGCACTGCGCGCACGCAATTTTGGCGTCACGACTGAGGTGGCACTAGCACTGCTGCTGGAACTACTGGAACTGCTCGTACTGCTCGTACTGCTACTGCTACTAGCAGCCGAAGCCAACGTGAGTTTCGTTCCTAAGACGGTATTAGCAATCTCCGGCTGCAAGGTCATATCGCCGATCGTGTCGGGGACGTTGAGGGCAAAACTGATTTTTGCGTTCGTCGTATCAGCAGTGGCTTTAGGCCAACTAAAAGTCAAGGTCTGGCCAGATTGCGTCGTCGTCACGTGCAGCGCTTGAGCCGTTGCGACCAAGTCCTGGCCGGTTCGCGTCGCGGGATGATCATCTCCCCACAGCTTCTGCGTCGCCGCCCAATCAAGTTCAACGCCTTCAGGCAACGCCAAAGACACCGTCGCTGTTGCATCAACTTGGTTCGTCAATGATAGCGCCAGTGGTATCCCGCTCGAATACGTCTTCTGAGCAGTCGTTGTGGTCAAGCTCAAGCGTGAATCCTCCGCTTGGCCCACGACCCTTTGTTGTTGATGAGTGGCATACGTTAAGCCTAGCAACACGAGTAAGGCGCCCAAGATGGCGAGTTCCAAGACTCGCCGTCTGCCTGTATATATACGTCGCATTGTCACGCCCCCTATGTAAAAGTGTCGACGAGCCTGGGTAAACACCCACCTCACCGTGACACCCCCGTACCGTCCCCCCGAATGTACGTCATGTTGGCTACTTATTATGTATGCATCTTTGTTAATCCGTGTGCATCTGTGCACGTCTTTGTGTTCATCATGGCATAGATTAGTAACGACACTCGTCATCTGGTCTAAAGTGACCTAGTCACAAGTGGCCTATGCACCTGTTGGGTCTACCACCGCATCGTGGGAGTGATCTCCGTTACTTGCTGCAACATGTTCCACTCGCGCTGAATTAGGGCGACGTTTTGCGCCGCCACGGCTGATGGGTAGAGTCGTTTCAAGGCCGAGATGAAGGCCTGTTTGTTGCGCACCGCGGTGTTAACCTCTCCATTCAGCCAAGTCCCCATAATCTGTGCTAGTTTCTGATACATGCTAAAATAATGATTAGGCTCGGTTAATTTCTGCTGTTGCAGTAACTGACAGACTTTCAAAACCACCGCCGAATCTTTAGTCATCAGCGCACTATCCAGCAAACCGACAAAATACTCCGCGATGATTTGCGCGCACTGATGCCTACTCTGCTGTCGCTTCACCTGCCCGCCAACGAAAAAGGCGTGCGCCATTTCGTAAGGCGCCTCACCCACGATGAAGGTCAACAGGCGAAAATCAAAGCACGTGATTGTCTCACACCGCAGATAATAGGCACACAAGCGCGCCGCTAACCGCCGTGCTTGTTCATCATGCATCATCATTTTGGCCTGCAGGCATTCACAAACAATCACCGCACACCGCAACCAAGGGATCTGCTGTTGCCGGTACGCCTGACGTAATTTGTCGCTCAGTTGCTGCAAGGACGCGGCATCGTTCTGTGCCCGCGCTTGTTCGATCTGGTTTCCGACGGCGACCGTTGACAGTGGCATCGCAGCCAGATCGACGATCTCTGCAGGTGTGACGCCGAAAAAATTCATCAGGGTCAACAACTGACCAGCTTTGACTTCGACCTGACCTAGCTCGATGCGCTGCAAAGTTTTCTCAGACACCGAGAGCCGCTCGGATAACGCGGCTCGTGACAGTTGCCGCGATAACCGCTGTTGTTTCAAAAATAGGCCTAAATTTACACTGCTCTTCTTCATCCGTGCCTCCGTTCAACCTTAGTTCAGGTATCCAAGCGGCCCTATGCTGATACACTTACTGCGAATAAACACTCCAAGATATTGCTGTCCACCCTTGACGCTCAAGCCGATGCTAATTATCCTGCGCCGCATCCCCAAAATCAAAGCGGCGTCAATAACCGGCTTTTACCAGTTCTGTATTAGCAATTGACAATTCTTATCATACCACGGGCAACCAGAGGTATGTAACCGCAATTTTATTTCTCGCATCGTACGAGTGGCCCACGACTCTATGCAAAATCGCCTGCCACCCACATATAGGTAGCAGGCGACTGTTTCACCCCTTCAATCCCTAATACATTGGCGCGATCAGCTGACCGATGCGATCTGGAGTCAAGTGCAGACGTTCCCCATTTCTTGAGATATTATGCATGGTTTCTCTCCATTATCGAAGTTACCATACTATATTATTCTAAATTAACCCACTACAAAACAAGGCGCAAGAAACGGAATTCTCGTCGTGCGATAATCCCTTTGGGGTTGTCAGATGAAATATCATAATTCATCTGATAATCATGGAGGGATTTTTGTATGCCTA
>CAKQZO010000123.1 GCA_934293835.1 uncultured Lacticaseibacillus sp.
GTCTATACCTCTTCCCTGGCCTGCGCGTCTCACAGGCGTTATCGATCGTCTTGTTCGTGGTTGCGCTGGGGTTGGTAATCTATCGGCGCCGGCAGACGATTGACTGGTACATGGACGGCGATCCGCTTGCAGCGGTGAATGATTGAGGAGAATAATTTTGACGAAAAAAATCGCAGTGTTTGGCGCAGGGTCTTGGGGCTCGGTGCTCGCCAACTTGTTAGTTGAAAATGGGCACGAGGTGGCCTTGTGGACGCACGACCCCAAGCAGATTCCAGAAATCAACACGCAGCACACCAATCAGCATTATTTGCCGAACTTCAAGTTCGACGAGCGCCTGCAGGCCACGACAGACCTGCAGGCAGCGGTCGCCGACGCGTCGGTCCTGTTATTCGTCGTCCCAACGAACGCGGTGCGCGATGTGGCCTTACAGGTGCGGCCGTTGCTTGAGGCCAGCGGAGCCAAGCCGATCATCGCCCATGCGGCCAAGGGTTTGGAGCGCGGTAGCAAGAAGCGGGTGTCGCAGGTGCTGGAAGAGGTGTTGCCGGCCGAGTTGCACAGCGGAATCGTCGTCATCTCTGGACCGAGTCACGCCGAAGACGTTGCGACCAAAGACATCACGACCCTAGCCGCGGCGTCCAAGAGCCTCGCCGCGGCCACGGCGATTCAGAAGCTGTTCATGAACGACTATTTCCGCTTGTACACGAACCAAGACGTGATCGGCGTCGAGCTCGGCGCGGCGCTGAAGAATGTGATCGCGATCGGCGCTGGCGCCTTGCACGGCTTAGGCTATGGCGATAACACCAAGGCGGCGCTGATGACGCGCGGGCTCGCGGAGATGACGCGGTTAGGCGCGCGACTGGGCGCCGATCCGATGACGTTCATCGGCCTGTCTGGCGTCGGGGATCTGATCGTCACGTGTACCAGCGTACACTCGCGTAACTGGCGGGCCGGCAACGGCTTGGGTCAAGGCCAAAGCGTGCAGGAAGTGCTCGATAACATGGGGATGGTCGTCGAAGGGTATTCAACGGCCAAGGTCGTTCATGAGTTGGCTCAAGAGCTCGGTGTCGACATGCCGATCTCCAATGCGATCTATCAAGTCTTGTACGAACAAGCCCCGATCAAGCAAGTTATCGGCGAGCTGATGAAGCGCGCCGGCAAGCCAGAGTTCGATTTTCATCTGCAAGAAGATTAATCGGGGTTGTCAAAATAGGTTGTGTGCACTATAATTGGACTTACGAAAGATAAGTGAAGGGGATATGTGAAATGACCAAAGCTTACGATGTCATTGTGATCGGTGCTGGCCCTGGTGGCATGACGGCAGCGCTGTACGCGTCGCGGTCGAATCTCAGCGTGTTGATGCTGGATCGAGGAATCTATGGCGGCCAGATGAACAACACCGCTGCGATCGAGAACTATCCCGGATTCAAGTCTGTCTTGGGTCCGGATCTGGGCCAGCAGATGTATGACGGTGCCACCCAGTTTGGCGCCGAATACGCCTATGGCAACGTGACCGGTTTGAAGGTCGAAGGCAGCAAGCGCATCGTCGAAACCGACGAAGGCACCTTCGAAGCCAAAGCGGTGATCATCGCTACCGGTGCTGAGCATCGCAAGCTCGGGGTCGCTGGCGAAGAAGAATACGGTGGCCGCGGGGTTTCGTACTGTGCCGTCTGCGACGGCGCCTTCTTCAAGAACAAGGAAGTCGTCGTCATCGGTGGCGGGGATTCCGCGATCGAAGAAGGGGCGTATCTCGCCCAACTCGCCAGCAAGGTGACGATCGTGCACCGGCGCGACACGTTGCGGGCGCAACAGATCTTGCAGAAGCGGGCGTTTGCCAACGACAAGATCAACTTCGTCTGGAACGCCAACACGGAAGAGATCATTGGCGATGACATGAAGGTCACCGGCGTGCGTTATACCGATAAGGAAACTGGCGAAAGCCACGTCATTCCGGCCTCTGGGGTGTTCATCTACGTCGGCATCATGCCGTTGACGGACAGCTTCCAAGACGTCGGCATCTTAGACGATGCTGGCTGGATCCCGACCGATGAGACGATGGCGACCAAGGTGCCTGGCATCTTCGCAATCGGGGATGTGCGCGCCAAGACGCTGCGCCAGATCACGACGGCGGTCGGCGACGGCGGCCAGGCCGGCCAGTCTGTGTTTGATTATATTCAAAGCCTGCAAGATGAGAATCTCACCGTGCAAGCCTAAAGCCAAGCCCCTGGTTCACGATGCGAATGTTGGATCGTGAACCAGGGGCTTTTTTGTGCGTAAAACGATGGGGCTGATTTAAGGCTTTTTGGAATCCTTTTCGCGCAAGATATAGTATAATGAGACCGGTTAAGTAATTGACAACGATGAAATGGAGTGAATGTAATGGGTTATCACGAGAATTACCAACGGTGGGCAGACGCCACCAACTTGGAAGCCTCTCTGAAAAAGGAAATCGAAGCGATGGCTTCTGATGAAGAGGCGCAAGAAGAGGCGTTTGCGGTGCCGATGGCATTCGGTACCGCAGGCATGCGTGGGGTGATTGGGGCCGGCATCAACCGCATGAACATCTACACCGTTCGTCAGGCAACTGAAGGCCTTGCCAGGTTCATGGATACCTTGGACGCCACGCAAAAAGCCGCTGGTGTGGCGATCTCATTTGATTCACGTTACCAAAGTGAGACATTTGCCCATGAAGCCGCCGCGGTTTTAGGCGCACACGGGATTGCTTCGTTTGTGTTTGATTCCTTGCGGCCGACTCCAGAGTTATCGTTTGCCGTGCGGCACTTGCACACTTACGCTGGGATCATGATCACTGCCAGCCATAATCCGAAGCAGTATAACGGGTATAAGATCTACGGCCCTGACGGCGGCCAGATGCCCCCGGAAGAATCGGATCGCATCACCGAATATGTTCGCAGCGTCACCGACTTGTTCACCATCAAGACACTGACGACCCGCGAACTGCGCGATCAGAAGCTGATGACCCTGATCGGCGAAGACGTTGACGAGGCTTATTATGCGGCGGTCGCAACGGTGTCGATCGACAAAGATCTGATCGCCAAGACCGGCCGCGACATGTCCTTGATCTATACGCCACTTCACGGCACCGGTCGTATCCCTGCGCAGATGGCGCTGCGCAACGCTGGGTTTGAACACTTCCAGCTGGTGGCCAAGCAGGCCGTCGCCGACCCAGAGTTCCCTACCGTGCCATTCCCGAACCCTGAATTTCCGCAGGCGTTCGACATGGCCATCGAGTTAGGGAAGCAGTCACACGCCGATGTGCTGATTGCCACCGACCCCGATGCTGATCGGCTGGGAACCGCGGTTTGGACCGGGTCTGATTATCAACTGTTGACCGGCAATCAGATTGCCAGCTTACTGTTGCACTACATCTTGGAGGCGCGCAAGCAGGCAGGAACCCTGCCGGCCAACGGGGCAGTCGTGAAGTCGATCGTTTCGACTGAGCTTGCCACGGCCATCGCCAAGGATTACGGGGTCGACATGATCAACGTCGAAACCGGCTTCAAGTTCATCGGCGATCAGATCAAGCATTATGAAGAAACTGGTGAACACGAATTCCTCTTCGGCTTTGAAGAAAGTTATGGCTACCTCGTGAAGCCATTCGTCCGCGACAAAGACGCGATTCAGTCGACCGTCTTGCTGGCGGAAGTCGCCGCATACTACAAGTCCAAGGGCATGACCTTGTATGATGGGATTCAAGCCTTGTATGCCCGCTATGGTTATTTTGCTGAAAAGACCGTGGGTGTTGATTTCGAAGGCGTTCAAGGGCCTACCGAGATGGCCGCGTTGATGACCAAGTTCCGTGAGCATCAACCGCAAGCCTTTGCCGATGTGGCCATCACCGAGGTCGAAGACTACAAGGCGCAAAGTGCCAAGCGCGCAGATGGCACGGTCGAGAAGATTGATATGCCGGTATCCGACGTGTTGAAGTACATTTTGGCTGACGGGACCTGGATCGCGATCCGGCCGTCTGGGACGGAGCCGAAGGTGAAGTTCTATGTCGGCACAAGTGCAGATACCGCCGCCGAAGCGAACCAGAAGCTCGATGCGTTCGAAGCTGCCTTGAATGCCTTTCGCACCGAATAATTAAGCAAGACGCCTTCGCGTTGTGATTCGATCAATGAATCGCGGCTTGGAGGCGTTTTTGAGTCTCGGCAGGACCTTGAGTGCGCCGGCTGGGTGTGCTAACATGAGTGAGATTTTAATCAGGGGGTGAGCGTCATGGGCATGCACGAATTTATTCAAGGACTCAATAGTTTGGAAGCACTACGCCGTGCACCAGGATTCTTCAAGTACGCGGAGCATAGCGTGGCCGCGCACAGTTTCAAGGTGGCGGAGATCGCACAGATGCTGGGCGATATCGAAGAACACGCAGGCAACGAGGTGAACTGGCAGTCGCTATATGAGAAGGCGCTGAATCACGATTATACTGAGCGCTTCATCGGCGACATCAAGACTCCGGTGAAATACGCGACGCCGGCGTTGCGAGAGATGCTCGCAGACGTCGAAGAGTCGATGACCGAAAACTTCATTCAAAATGAGATCCCGGCGGAATACCAAGATGTGTATCGCCGGCGCTTGGCGCAAGGCAAAGATGATACTTTGGAAGGGCAGATCCTGAGTATCGCGGACAAGGTCGATCTGTTGTACGAATCTTTCGGTGAAATCGAAAAAGGTAATCCCGAACGCGTCTATGTCAACATCTACACCGAAAGCCTTTCGGTGATCATGTCCTTCGCCACGCGGCCGAGCGTTGATTATTTCATCCACGAGGTCTTGCCGGACATGCTCAACGAGGAATTCGCCGATCGCGACATGCTGACGAAGCTGACCCGAGCAATCATGCACAAGTAAACCAGAGCGGAGCGCGGCCGCATTTAGGGCGTAGCGTAACGCGTACACTGGACGGAGCAAGCTTGCTTGCGCAGTCCAGTGTGCCGTTAGGCCTAGCCCGTTGGTCACGCGTAGCTCGACGAAAAACCCAGAGCGAAGCGCGGCCGCATTTAGGGCGTAGCGTAACGCGTACACTGGACGGAGCAAGCTTGCTTGCGCAGTCCAGTGTGCCGT
>CAKQZO010000124.1 GCA_934293835.1 uncultured Lacticaseibacillus sp.
GGCCGACGCCCCGACGTTCCCGGAGATTTGGCCACACATCAAGCACTTCTTCACTGCCGAGCGCATCATCACCGCCCACAATTCACCGTTCGATGTCTCGGTGCTGCGCAAGACGCTCGAACGCTACCGCTTGCCTGAGGCGCATTATCAAGTCATCGACACGGTCAAAACCTCGCGCGCATTGCTGCCCGGGCTTGAGAATTACCGGCTCAACACGGTTAGTGCGGCGATGGCGATTCCGCTTGAGCATCACCACAACGCCTTAGAAGATAGCTACGCTTGCGCACGCATCTTGCTCGGTCAAGCCCAGCGCTTCGGTGCTGAGCGCCTGAATCCGTGGCTAAAAACCGCATAAGCCAAACAAATAGAGCCGTGACGACGAACAACGTCACCCGGCTCTATTTTAATGGCCACTCGGGTAAATCGCGGCTAAGCCGGCCAGATCTTCGGCGGATAATGTCGTGACCCCTTGATCGACCGGATACATGATCGAGCTCGTTGACGACGAGTGATCTAATCCTAAGGCGTGGCCGATTTCGTGAATCGCCACCGCCTCAGATAGTTGTGAGACATAGGTCAAGTTCAGCCGGGCAGTGGCGTGGTTAACGGTACTGCTCCCACTGCTGCCCCAGCGTTCGATGATCCGCGGGCCGCCTTTGCCTAACTCGAAACTCGCCGTATTGGCAGGCATCGCCTTGTGGTAAACGCCAAAGGTGATCGTGTTTTGGGTTGCCTTGCCTTCTCCAGCGACCAACTTGACGATTCCAGTCCGATTATAAACTGCGACCGCTTGAACGAATAACGCGCGCTGGGTGGTCGGAACGTTCTGGTCGATCTGATAATAATAGGTGTTCGCTAACGCCTTGCCTTGCACGATCGACTCAGCAGGTGTCGCGTTAGCGGTCTGTGACTCAGTGCTCGCGCCGCGGCTTGACGACTGGCGACTTGTCGACTGTGATTCGGTTGCCGAAGAACTCGGCGCCGAGACCTTCACCGACACCGTCGGCAGCTGCGGCAAAACGACCGTGCGCCAGGCATACAATCCCAGCAAGACGATTCCGATCCAGAATAACTTCCGCAAAACTTTCACCGCGGTATCCTCCTTTTTGTCTAACGTACCAAAAGCGTGCCCCAAACGCCACGAATTGCCTGTGGCCTTTAGAAATTCCCAACATTGGCGCAAAAAAAACAGGCACCGCAGCAATTGCGAATGCCTGTCTCCTTCCGCTTCACACGCAAAATCGGACGTATCCACGGAATCTATTGTCTCGGCCAGACTGCAAGCTGTCTGTGCCTCCCTCATGAGACGAGTCTATGATACCACAGGCCGGCCCATTTTGGCTACTGATGCGCCAGTTGCTGATGAAAGGCGAGGTACACCAATCCGACAAGCGGTAGCGTCACCAAGAGTGCCGGGTAAAACCAGGTGTGCGGCAGCCCGTCAAACAACACGCCACCGATGATTGGGCCAAGGACCATCCCTGCGTCCATCCCGATATAAAACGTCGAATTGGCCAGTCCTTGCTCATCAAGTGGCGCGATCAGCAGGCTGGTCGCCTGGCAAACCGAGTACATGACTCCGTAGCCGCCGGCCAAACCGAAGGCGGCAAGCAGCATCATCCAATTATTCACTAGATGCCACATCCCCACCATCCCGATTCCGTTGGCGAGCACGCCGGCGAGCAGGAAATAGCGAAACGGCAACCGGTCGAAGTAGTCTTTCAACCCCAGGCGCAACGCCAACAGGATCGCCGCATAAATCAGGAAGAAGCTCCCGACCATCACATGCAGATGCCGGCTGGCAACATATTCCACCAGATAAGACTGCGTGGCAAAATACGGAATCGACAGCAGCATGATGATGATCGCCACCGGCACCACCTTAGGCTGGACGATGCGCATTTTACCCGTCGACGCTTGCGGCTTGACCCGCGGCTCGCCTCGATTGGAGATGAACTGAATCATCACGATCAAGGCCAGCGACAACCCCGCCGCGCATAAAAACGCGAGGCGGTAGTTGAACGTCTGATACACCCAGATCCCAAGTGCCGGCGCGATCGCCATGCCCAGTGCGTTCATCATGCCGTAATAGCCCATGCCGGCACCGATACGGTCGCGCGGCAACAACCCAGACAGCCAAGTCGCCATACACACCGAGCACAGTGCAAACCCCAGACCGTTGATGACGCGGACGATGGCGATCATCCATCCGGACACGGCCGTCGCATAGCCGATCCCCGCCAGTAAAAGCAACCCACCGCCGATCAGTGCCAGCCGAAACTTCGAGACCCGATCGGTGAGCTGGCCGGCAAACGGCCGAAACAACAGGCTGGTGAAGTTCATGACGGCCGCGATCAACCCGGCAATCAACGCCGATTCCCCTAGGCTGGTCGTGAAGCCGACGATCAACGGATTGACCAACATCGAGTTGGACATGTAACAGAAACTGCCTAATAAGATGAGGACAGTATCTTTGGTGAAGAGTTTCTTGGTGGTGGGCACGACTAGGCCTTCTTTCTGAAAATAGACAAATTCTATTCTAGCATGAAACCTCATGCCACCCAATGCAGAAAGCAAAAACGCCTTCGCCCGATTCATCATCCGAATCACAGACAAAGGCGTTCTCATGATCGTTCAGTCGTGCTGGGTCAACCACGCCTCAAGCACCTGAATGAACTCATCGTGTTGGTCGAGCAACGCGAGGTGACGACTGTTGGCGAAAAGGTGCCACTTGGCGCCAGGAATATGATCGACGACCGACTTGGCGATCAGCGGCGTGCACAAGTCGTCAGTTCCGCTGGTCACCAGTGTCGGCACATCGATCTTGTGCAGGTCAGCAGTGACCTCAAAATCAGACACCGTGCCATTTTCGGTGAATTCATTCGGGCCTTCTGCAATCAGGCTCGCCCGCTTGCCGTTAGTCGGCCGCCGCAACGGTTCAGGTGACGCAGGGGTCGGGTCATCCCAGCAGTAGCGCTCCATATACCGGTCGTTGGCGGCCAAATACTTCGGCCCGGAGAAGTCTCCGGTACGCTCGGCTTCGGCGATCGCATCGCGGTCGACCGCATCGAGATAAGAAATCAAGCGGTGCTGTTCTTGCGTCCACAGCGAAATCGAGGCCGGTGAACCATCGATCATGACACTCTTGACTCCGGCGTGGGCGAACTGCGTGAGATAATACATCTCAAGCATGCCGCCCCAGGACTGGCCTAGCATGTGCACCTGATCGAGATGCAGGTACTTGCGCAAGGCGATCAATTCTTCAACCCAAGTCTCTTTGACGTACCACTTCTCATCTTCTGGCAAGCTCGACTTCCCGCATCCGACCTGATCGTACATGATCAACTGCCGTCCGCTGGTCTCAGCGAAGTCATCGATCAATTCAAAATAGTTGTGGCTGGAGCCAGGACCGCCATGAATCAGCAACAGTGGTGCCTTCGTCGCGCTGGGTTCGCCGACGATTCGATAGTAAGTCTTAAACTCGTGAAACGGCATGTATCCTTCTTGAATCTTCAACAAATCGCGTCCTTCTTATCTTGGTCATTATTCGCTTAACTTCGCCGCCAGCGCCAGATAGCGGGCGCCGTGCGCCTTGAGGTGCACGTGCCGCGCATCGTCGTCATCGGCATCTTTTTCGATCTGAATCATCAGGTATTCGTCTGGCAACACAACCCCGAGAAATTCTGGCCATTCCACGACGCTGACCCCATCACCCTCAAAATACTCCTCTAAGCCTAAGTCCTCGACGCCACCATCTTCGAGGCGATAAATGTCCATGTGGTACAGCGGCAGCCGGCCTTCTTGGTATTCGCGGATGATCGTAAACGTTGGCGACTTTACCGGCCGCGTGATGCCAAGGCCCGCGGCCAGCCCTTTGGTCAGGCTAGTCTTGCCTGCGCCGAGGTCACCGTCGAGCAACAACACATCCCCTGCTTCAAGCTGTGGGGCCACCACGTCTTTGGCCCAGGCTTGCAACGCTGCCTCATTTTGGATGTCCATTTTTTCAGCCTCCAATCCTCAGATTCTGGCTATATTATCCCATGCCCATGCCCAAAAGCCAACCGCCAAGCAAAGAAGCAAGTCGCATGGACGACTTGCTTCTTGATTGTTCCATTCAATTAATTTAACGCAGTGCTTGGGCCGCGGTGATGATGGCCAGCTTGTAGACATCTTCTTCGTTGCAGCCGCGAGACAAGTCTGCCACTGGGGCATTGAGACCTTGGAGGATCGGGCCGATGGCTTCGAAGTTACCGAAGCGTTGGGCGATCTTGTAGCCGATGTTGCCGGCTTGCAGGTCTGGGAAGATGAAGACGTTGGCTTGGCCGGCCACCTCAGAATCAGGCGCCTTGAGCCGCGCAACGGTTGGCACGAAGGCCGCGTCGAATTGCAGTTCGCCGTCTAAGGCGAGGTCTGGGTTCAATTCATGGGCGATCTTCGTCGCTTCGACAACCTTGTCCACTTGTGGGGCCTTGGCACTCCCCTTGGTGGAGAAGCTCAACAAGGCGACTTTAGGATTGATGTCGAACAACTTGGCCGTCCGCGCAGATTCAACGGCGATCTCGGCGAGTTCTTGGGCGTTCGGGTCGATGTTGATGGCGTTGTCAGCGAACAAGTAGCGCTCGTCACGACCGCGCTGCATGATGAAGGCCCCAGAGATGCGGGTCGCGTCTGGCCGCGTCTTGACGATCTGCAACGCAGGCCGTACCGTGTCGGCAGTGGAGTGCACCGCGCCGGAAACCATCCCGTCCGCCTTGCCTAAATAAACCAGCATGGTGCCGAAGTAGTTCGGATCCCGCACGATCTTATCGGCTTGCTCAGCCGTCGCCTTGCCTTTGCGGCGCTCAATGAACGCCTGCGCCATTTCGTCATGGAACGCGTCGGTTTCTGGGTCGCGCACGGTAACCTTGGTGATGTCGAAGCCTTTTTCTGCAGCGACCTTGGCCACTTCGTTCTGGTTTCCCAACAGCACTGGCTTGATCAAGCCGTTGGCCGCCAGCCGCACCGCCGCGCCGATGATGCGGGGGTCAAGCCCTTCT
>CAKQZO010000125.1 GCA_934293835.1 uncultured Lacticaseibacillus sp.
CTTCAACACGTATTGAATATCTTCGAGGCCTAACTTGCGACTCGGCTTGCGAATGAATGGCAACTCCGCGGATTCAGGGTCTTGGCTTTGGTCTTCAGGGTTGAAATACCGCTGGGCAAACCACACCCGCGGGGTATTGTAGTGATGGTCTTTTTCCGTGTCCGTGCCGAAAATGTGGCGGAAATTGAAGCCTTCGAAGTCCGGATTCAGCTGGTGGTCGGCGACAAATTCGCGAATGCCTGGCGCCCACATGTAGTTGTCGGGATCGTCGAAGTCGATTTCTTGAATCGCGACTTGATTGGCCGCGACCGCGTAGCAATCATCCGGAATCCGCACCGCGACCCACATGTGGCCGGTGACGATCTCCATGTACCAAACCGAATTCTCATCCGCAAACTGCACCCCGTTGCCTTCTGCGGAGCCGTACTTGGCGACCAACTCGCCTAAGTAGCGCACCCCGTCTTGGGCGGAGTCGATGAACGGCAGCACTAAGGTGGTCAGCGCGTCTTCGGCCAACCCGTTGGCGACATAAGGGTCATGGGCCAACACGCGCTGGTTGGCGTACACCGATTCAGTCGCCGACTCGCCGACGTTGCGGCTGTTGAAGCCGTCTTCTTCATTGAGGCCGACACTTTGATCCGCGTCTGGGGTTGCCGTGTAGCGATAACCGGTCGCCGGCAGCGGAACGGTTAACCCGTTATAAGCAGAGACGAAGGTCTCATCCCGGTCGGTGACCGCCGGTTGCACGATCACGCGCTTGCGATGAATGGCCTTGAGGCGATCTTCGTTACGTGAAATGTAAGTGGCGCCTTCCAAAGACGCGGCTTTTCCGACCATGATCGAGGTACATGCAGAACGAATCATGAATGACTTCCTCCTTGTTTATGACGAACACCTTGACTGTAAGCAAAACTGCCCCTCAATTATCCTACCGTTGCCGACTTTTGACCAGTGGCAATCCCATAGCTGCGATGAGTACAACTAGCAGGCCGACCACCGGCCACACCCCACTGGGATGGTGAGGCGTCAATAGCCCACCGACTTGCAGGCCGATGCCGATCAGGCCGATCAGCGAGCCGCCGGCGATCAGGCCGCTGGCTAGGCTGACCCCGGAATTGGCCCGCTGCGTGGCCAGCGCCGGCGTTTTGGCCGAAGCCATCACGCCCCAGCGCAACAACGCCCCGACCAAGATGACACTGGTCGTCGCCATCGGCAGATAAAAGCCTAGCGCCACGGTCATGATCGGCAACCGCAACAAGCCACACGCGATCGCCAAGACGATGCCGATGATGATCATGATCCAAGGCAACTCCCCGGACATGATGCCAGCCGTTAGCGTGGCGATCAGGTTGGCCTGGGGCAAACCAAACGCGGGGTTCGCGCTCGTGTCCGCCAACTGCGGCGCGAGCAGACTCGTGGTGGCGATCACCACCACGACCCCGAGCAACGCGGCCGTCATGAACCAGCGGCGCATCCGCCGGCGGTCACCATGCACGAGATAATTCACCTTCTGTGTCTGCGTGTAGGCTCCGCCGACCGAGATCGCGGTGACGATGAACACCCCGAACAGCAAAAGCCACTGCGTGTGTTGGTTGTCCGACCAGCCCATGAGGACAAAAATCGCGGTCATGACCACGAGGCTTGCGATCGTCATCCCTGACACCGGGGCGTTGGAACAGCCGATCGTGCCAGCCATCCGCGCCGACACGATGACAAACAGCAGCGCCAACACCAGCGCCAGACCCGTGGCCACCAGTGCCAAAAGCGCGCTCTTGGCGACGAGCACCCCGATCGCAAACAATCCGACGGTGGCGCTGGCCAGTCCGATCAAACCGAGCAAGTCGCGCTTGGCCGTCGCCGAAGCGCTCAGCGTCTGTTGCAGACTGGTCTTGATGACCGGAATCAGCTTGAGGGCCCCGATCAGGCCGCCGCAAAGCATCATGCCTGCGCCGATATATTTGGAATATGCGCCGGCCAGCGCATCGATGGACAGCGTGTTGACCGCTGCTTCGGCGTTCCAGACGGTGGCGCTGTCGTGCGCCATGTTGGCAAAATACGCCACCAGCGGCGTGATCCCGAAATTCGCCAGAAGCGAGCCGGCAAACATCGTCACCGAGACCTCCATGCCGACCACAAAGCCGATTCCCGCCAACATCGGATTGACTTCCAAGGCAAACTTCCAACGGTAATCGGCGCCCCCGAAGAAGGTCATGGTCGTGTTCACCCAGCCGAGCACCTGTGACGACAGCGCCGTCAGCAACCCGCCGACGCCAAAGCCCCAGCCCATCTGTGCCAGACTCCCACTTTTGCTATCGCCTGCCTGAAGCGCAGTGGCGATTGCCTGGGACTCGGGATATTGCAGTTGGCCGGCTTGTTCGACAACCATGTAATGCTCGACAAGCGACGCGACGCCGACCGCAAACACCACGGCCAAGCCGCCGACCGCGATACCGGCCCAGAAATTCACGCGCCCTCCGATCAAGATGATCGCCGGTACGACATAGATCATCCCCGAGGCGATCGATTCGCCGCCGCTAGACATGCCTTGAATCAGGTTCTTGCCGGCCATGCCTTGGGTCTTGGCGAAGGCCTGCACCAATCCCGAACCAATGATCGCCCCGGGAATCCCGGCAGCCACCGTTAGCCCCGCCTTCATGCCAGAGTACGCCGTGCTCGCAGCGAAAATCGCGGCCAGTACGAGTCCAATCAGCACGATCAGGCGACTTCCCTTGCTTTGCTTTTCCATTACTTCCCCCTTCAACGCGATGTGTCTGCTATCGTAGAACAATCGTCAAGGAGACGCAATCATTATAAACAAGCTCTCATCTAGCGATGGTAAAGTGCCATTTTACGAATAAAAGTAACAGTTATTATTCCAATCGTTCGATATATAAAAACGTGCATCGGTATTACGGAGGCTGTCATCGATATTGTTATATCTGTCTAGATGAAGAAACTTTCTTTTTCTCATCGGGTTCTTGGGCCTATAATAGACTCTAAAACCAGAGGAGTAGCATAATGATTCGACCCATCAATCACGACCAACTGACCCTGGCGCGCCCTTCAAGGCCGGCGACCCGCCAAAATCAAGCCGTCATCACCGACCTGCAAGACACCTTGCGCGCCAACGCCGAGCGTTGCGTCGGCATGGCCGCCAACATGATCGGCGTCAACGTCCAGATCATCATCGCAGCATCTGGGATGTTGCAGTTAATCCTGATCAACCCCACCATCACCGCCAAAGCCCAACCCTACCAGACCCAAGAAGGGTGCTTGTCCTTGAGTGGCGAGCGCCCCACCGAACGTTTTGAAACGATCACCGTTCAATACCTAGATGCCCAATGGCAACCGCACACCCAGACGTTCACCGGCTTCTTGGCCCAGATCATTCAACACGAATGCGACCACTGCCAGGGCATCTTAATTTAGAAAGAAGGTTCTATGTTCACATTTCGAATCGACGACGAGGTCAGCCTGGCGCTTCCTCGCCCGCAGGCCGATGCCGATGCACTGTTTGCATTGATCACCGCAGACCGCCCAGTCTTGGCGCACCATTTTGCTTGGGTGAATGGCATCGAGAATCCCGCCGACGAACAGCGCTGGCTTCGCCAGGCACTGGTGGCCTTCGCCCAGGAGGCACCACTACACCTCGTCATCCACTACTGCGACGAAATCGCAGGGATGATTGCCTTCACCCACCCCGACTTTGCCCAGCACAGCACGACGGTCAGCTTCTGGCTCGGCGCCGACTACCGCAGGCAACACATCATGGGGCGCGCCTTGGCGGGCATGTGCGCCCTCGGCTTCACCGATTACCCATGGCAGCGCCTGGTGCTTCGCATCGCGGCTGATAACCAAGCCGCCCAGCACCTCGCCACCAACACCGGCTTCACCCGTGAAGCCGATGGTCACGGGGTGCTTCAGTACGCACGGCTCAAAACCGATTGACGCGATGCCCATAAAAAAAACGAGGCGACTTTCGAGTCCGCCTCGTTTTTTGATTTGTCCTAGTCGGCTAGTCCTCGAAGCGAAGCTCGGGGACGACGAACTGATCGGCAACCGGGAAGAAGCGCGGGGCCGGCGCGCTGAGCATCGCGTCTGTGAGGCGCAAGCAAACTGGTTGGGCCTGGTGATACGCCTGGAAATAATAGCGGCGCGACTCAGGCAACATCGCCGAGCGATAAACCGAGTAGGTCGGCTGATGCCGCGATGACTGCGGAACACTGACCCCGTCCAACAGGCGCCAAGCCGTCAAGAGTGCCTCATCGCCATCGGCTGGTTGATCGACCCGCTCTTTCATATACGCCGCGCGGATGAACCGTCCACCTGGCGAATAGGAACCCGGCGGGATCTGTTTGCCCGAAAGCTTCCCCGTCGTCACCCGCGGCGTATTCAGCGCCACGCGCCCGGCCAAAAATTCCGGGGTGAAGTCAACATAAGCTTGAAGCCGGCGCAGTTGCTCGTCGAAATCCGGGCTGTTGGTGACGACGCCTAGCGGATTGGCGCGCAATCGCAGCGGCGTGGTCATCGGCTCCAGTACCGCGATCGCCCCGGTGGGATCACTCAGCGCAAAGTGCAACTCTGGATAGCCATACTTCGTCTCGCTTTGCGTGTCCGCCATCAGCTCGATCTCGCCCAGGCGCGCCTGCACATCGGCAACCGATCGGCAATTACCGAGCAGCCAAAACCCCAGCTCGAACGGCGCCAGCTGGATCCGATCAGCCCGGCGCTCTGTCTGCAGGCGGGCACCGTTGGTGAACGTCAGCTTCTGCACGCACAACCCATGCTCGTTGACGCCATCAGAGATGTCGATGCGCGTCGCCTGCTGGGTGCCGCCACCAATCAGCGCGTATTGATTCGTGTACCCGCGATGGTCAAACGGACTGCGCCACTGATAGCCGCGCGGCACAAACACCGGCGCTACCGCCAGGCGCGGCCAGTCCATCGTTCGGGCCAACACATGCGTCAGGTCCCGGGCGACGAGGTGGATACTCGTACACATCAGCCGACCGCCTTAGGCAGATAG
>CAKQZO010000126.1 GCA_934293835.1 uncultured Lacticaseibacillus sp.
ATGGCCATGGTGATGATACCGATGATGACGTTGCGGACGACCGCGTTTTTGACTAAGCCGTCACCGAACTTGGCCGACAAGTAACCCGTGAGGCAGCTCGTGACGACAACCGCCGCGATCGTGCCTGGCCAGGCCCAGCTACCGGGAATGAAGGTCATCGCCATCAGCGGGAAGATTCCGCCGCTTGCGGCAGAGACCAGCGATGAGAAGGCGGCGTCCCAAGGGTTCATGTAGTGATCTCGTTTCAATTGGTATTTGATTCCGATGACGGTACCCAAGGCGTCTTTTTGCATGAGCTCAGAGGCGATCTTCTGGGCAGTTACCACGGTCACACCACGATCGACGTAGTGTTGGACGACGGCCTTGAGTTCGCCGGCGTAGTCGGTTTTGAGCAACTGCGATTCGGCGGCGACGACGGCGGCCTCGGTGTCTTTTTGAGAGCTGACGCTGGCATATTCGCCACTGGCCATCGAAAAGGCACAGGCGAGCAGGTCGGCCAGGCCCGCAATGAAAATCGTAAAGTGGTCGGTGGTGGCCGCGGCGACGGAGAACAAGACGCCGACAACCGTCAAGATGCCATCGTTGGCACCGAGGACCCCGGCGCGGAGGGTGTTGGCCCGTTCGGCCATCGTTTGTTTGCCGCGTTTTGGTTTTTTAAGTGAGAGTGATTTCATCATGGCGTCCTCCTAGTGGGCAAACAAAGTGCCGACAAAGTAAGTGACGGCCATCGTCAATAAGCCAGAAACGATGTTGCGCAATGCCGCGCGCCAGCGGTTGGCGTTGCCCAAAGCTGCGGCGGTATAGCCGGTGATCGTCAAGGCGATGATCACGGCGCAAACGGTAGCCCAGACGCGAATTGCGGCCGGGAAGAAGCCGATTGCCACAAGCGGCAGAATCGAACCGATCGGAAAAGAAATCATCGAGGCCATGGCTGCGGCGATCGCGCTGGTTTTCTCATGCCGATCGAAGCCATAGCGCTCGCGCACGGCGGTCGATAGCGGATCATCCGCCATCATCTCGCTGGCCGCCTGGGCGGCGAGGTCAGCAGAGATTCCCGTATCGATATACTGCTGCTGAATGAACGCGACTTCTTGGTCAAAGTCGTTGTCGAGTGCGCGGGATTCTTTGATCACCGCGTTTTTCTCGCCGTCGCGTTGCGCATTGACTGAAACGTATTCGCCCATTGCCATCGAGACGGTGCCGGCAAGCATCCCCGATAACCCGGACAGAAGAATTGCATGACTATTGCTGGTCGCACCTGCGACCCCAATGACGATCCCCGCAACTGAAAGGATACCGTCATTTGCCCCCATAACGCTGGCCCGCATCACATTGATCTTTTCTGCTAAGTTCATATGTGTGGCCTCCATAAATTAGAATGATTCTAAATAACGAGTACATTATAACCCTCGAGCCAAAAGTTGTAAAGATAGTTGGTCACAATTTTTGGGGAGCCTTAAATAACCTTATTTTACGCCGATTGTGCCAGCATGCCAAGGCGGCTACAACTTGATTGCGCCAGCGTCATTGTTGGGCGCTTGTTCAATTCTATCTTCTAGTTCTGATCAGGATTTGACAATCGGTGTGGCTATGCTACACTGACTTCAACATAGATCAGTGAGCCCAGTAGGCGGGCGTGGTGAGGAGCAGAGAGTTGACGGGGGGTGCGAGTCAACAAGCCACGATCGCCGAATTACAGCTCAATCCACTGATCGCGGGCGATGCCGTTAGCCATTACAGAGATGACTTCGGTCAAATCAGGGTGGTACCGCGGAGTGATTCGCCCCTGTTCGCAATGCGAACAGGGCTATTTTTTTGCCCATAACTATCGAGGAGGAACAATAACGATATGGAAAATATCTTAGATGAATTGGCGTGGCGCGGTGCGTTGAACCAGCTGACCGATGAAGAAGGGCTGCGCAAGCTGACCACCGATAAGAAGGTGGGCATCTACGTCGGTACCGATCCGACCGGCGATTCGCTGCACGTGGGGCATCTGATTCCCTTCATGATGCTCAAGCGGTTCCAGCTGATGGGCCACAAGCCGGTTATCTTGATTGGCGGGGCGACAGGGTCGATCGGGGATCCTTCGGGGCGCAACTCAGAACGCGTGTTGCAGACGATGGCGACCATCGACAACAATAAGAAGAAGTTGACCGCGCAGATGGAGCGCCTCTTTGGCACCGATAACTTCCGCATTGTCGATAATTACAGCTGGTTGTCTAAGCTTTCGATGCTTGACTTCTTGCGTGATTACGGCAAGCTCTTCCCCGTCAACCAGATGTTGGCCAAGGAAGTTGTCGCGAGTCGGTTGGCCAACGGGATTTCTTACACGGAATTCACGTACCAGATCCTGCAGTCGATTGACTTCTTGCACCTGTTCAAGCACGAAGATGTGCAAGTTCAGCTAGGCGGGGCCGATCAGTGGGGGAACATCACCGCGGGCATCGACTTGATTCACAAGGTCGAAGGCGGCGATGCGAAGGTCTATGGGCTGACCAACCCGTTGATGTTGAAGTCTGACGGCACCAAGTTCGGCAAGTCCGCTGGCGGGGCCGTTTACCTCGATGCAGATAAGACCAGTCCGTATGAGTTCTACCAGTTCTGGTTCAACCAAGATGATGCGGATGTCGAGAAGTTCCTCAAGTTCTTCACGTTCCTTTCTAAAGATGAGATCGCGGCGCTGGTTGAAGCGACCCAGACCCATCCGGAAAAGCGCGAGGCACAGCGGCGTTTGGCGCAAGAAGTCACCAAGTTTGTGCACGGGCAAAAGGCTGTTGAGCAGGCCGAAGCCATCTCGGCCGCCTTGTTCTCTGGGGATGTGCAAGACTTGACCGCCGAAGAGATCGAGCAAGGCTTCAAGCAATTCCCGACGGCAGAAGCACCGGCCACTCCTGAAAACATCGTGACCTGGCTGGTGGACACCACCAAGATCGAGAAGAGTCGCCGGCAGGCGCGTGAAGACGTGCAAAACGGGGCGATCACGATCAACGGTGAGAAACAGCGCGATCTCGATTACACCGTCGATCCAAGCCAACGCTTCGATGGCCAATTCGTTATCGTTCGGCGTGGCAAGAAGAAGTATTTCTTGGTGCACATTCACTAATATGGTTGTTAAGCGCCGCGGCGCCTTGATTCGATGGTTGAATCGAGGCACGCGGCGTTTTTATGACCTCAAAAGCAAAAATCAGCGCGGTATTTCGTTTTGTGGTCTAAATGTTCGTCGATAGTAATTCCCTTGTAACAGCGCTGTAATCTTCACGGGTTAAGCTACAGTACAGTGATTAACGAAAAAAAGGGTGGCAAATAAATAATGAAGTTACAGACAATCTTCACCACATTGGTAACCGCCGTGACGTTGACGGCTTTCGCCGCAACAACGACGCAAGTGTCCGCATCTAGCGACACCAAAACCCAGATTTCTGCAAACCAAAGTAGTACCGACAAGTTGGTTGAGCAACTCGCGGCCGCAAACACCGAAGTTATCAACCTCAACACCAAGATCGCCGACAAGAATACGGCGATCAAGGATGCGCAAACCAAGATTACTGCCACTCAAGACCGCATCGTTGCCTTGAAGGGCGAAGTGGTTAAGACAGAGGCTGAATTAACTGCGCGTAAGCAAGTCTTGAAGCAACAATTGATCTCCTTGCAGAAGCAAGCAGGCGACTCTGTGACCGGGAATGTTTATGTTGACTTCGTCTTGAACTCTGACGATCTCTCCGATTTGATCTCCCGCACATCGACCGTTAACAAGCTGAACCAGGCGAACAAAGACGCCTTGTCCGCTGTCAACGAAGCCAAGGATAAGTTGGCTAGCTTGCAGGCAGAACAAGTTGCTAAGAAGCAAACCTTAGTTGATACCAAGGCTTCGCTTGAAAGCGAAAAGACGCAGTTGGTTAGCTTGAAGTCCGACGCAGACACCAAGTCCGATGCCTTGAACAAGAAGATCAACGACAACAAGTCTGTCTTGGTGGCGTTGCAAGCTAAGGCCGAAAAAGAAGACGCTGCTGCCAAGGCTAGCTTGGCTAAGCTGAGTGCCGCTGCGACGACCGTAACCAAGAGTGCGGCTAACACGGCGACGAAGACAACGGTCAAGGCTGCGACGACCACCCCGAAGACGACCACCACGCAAGCTGCAGACAACAGCAACCAAACGACGACCACGCCGGCTGCTAAGACTGGTAACTCTAATGGCACCAAGACCTCCGGCGATTCCAGCGGTAACGCCTACGCTTACGGGCAATGCACCTGGTACGTGAAGTCGGTCGCACCTTGGGCCGGCAACCACTGGGGCAACGGTGGCCAATGGGGCGCCAGTGCCGCGGCTGAAGGCTTCACGGTTAACAATTCGCCTTCTGTTGGCTCGATCGTGGTTGTTGCTGGCGGCCAGAACTTCGGTGGCTGGAGTGCAGCCGCTGGTTACGGGCATGTTGCTTACGTTGTCGGTGTGAACGGCAACTCCATCACCGTGCAACAAGGCGGGATGGGCTTTAGCACCCCTGCTGGTCCGAACACCCAGACCGTTAGTGGGGCAAGCAGCTTCACCTATATCCATCGTTAATCAAGCAATACCGGCCAGCGATGGCCGGTTTTTTTGGTTTGTGGTGGCAGCCACTGGCGAAAATCACTGAGAACCGCGGCTTTTTGTCAGCCGAGATGATATACTTAAGAAAACCTGAAAAGAGGCATTCGCGATGCGCTACGGTGTGATAG
Source organism: uncultured Lacticaseibacillus sp. (assembly GCA_934293835.1). Taxonomy (GTDB): domain Bacteria; phylum Bacillota; class Bacilli; order Lactobacillales; family Lactobacillaceae; genus Lacticaseibacillus. The sequence goes on from CAKQZO010000126.1 coordinate 4,717, forward strand.
GGGCAAGTTATCAAGAACAGTCACTGGCTGTATTTCATTCTGGAATCGATGCGGAACCGCTAGTTAGCTTTGCTCAGGCGACGAAAAAAGCGGTGACCTTGTTGGTGACAGAACTGGCGGCGTGTCCGCTAGAAGATATTCATCAGTTGCACGATCAGGTGATCGAATGGCACCAGCACGGGAAGGCGGATCTGCATCGTCTAGACGATGAGACGGCCGACAGTCTGACGCTGAGCTGGTTTGATGATGACCATTTTGTGATCAACGTGATGGATGCGAGCGAGGCGTATCAGCTACATAT
>CAKQZO010000127.1 GCA_934293835.1 uncultured Lacticaseibacillus sp.
GCTGAAATACCTTTTAGCCATCGCACAATATTGGTAACTGATAGTTTTGGCGGTGCACTCACCAGCAAGTGAATATGGTCATCCCGACCAATTTCCATGTGGTCGATGCTAAAACCATATTGCTCTGCGATTTCATACAGAATCCGCTTGAGCGTAACCTCAACATTTCCTTTCAGAACCCGGTTGCGGTATTTAGTTCCCCAGATGATGTGGTAATTTAGATTGTAGACAGAAGTTCTACCATAGGTAAGGCTTGTAATTTCTTTCATGATGCCGATTATAGCATACTATACGGCACTATATGCAAGGTGCTTCCGGCACAAAACAGGGCAAGGAAACACGTCCTTAAAAGAACGTGTTTCCTTGCCCCAATTCAAAAAACGAACTTAACGCTCGTGAATTAAGCTTAGGCACGGACCTGCCCGTCACCCAAGATCTGGTACTTGATGGTCGTCAGCTGGGCCAAGCCCATCGGCCCGCGCGCGTGCAGCTTCTGGGTGGAGATCCCGATTTCTGCGCCAAAGCCGAACTCGAACCCATCGGTGAAGCGCGTCGAGGCGTTCACGTAGACGCACGCCGCGTCTACCTCCCGCAAGAAGCGCTGGCTCGCCGCGTAATCGGCGGTCACGATGGCCTCTGAATGCTTCGTATTATGCGCGTTGATGTGCGCAATCGCCGCGTCTTCGTCGCTGACGACCTTGATCGCCATGATCAAATCATCATACTCGGTGTCCCAGTCCTCGGCCGTCGCCGCGATCATGGACGGCACGATCGCCCGCGCCTGTTCGTCGCCGCGCAACTCCACGCCATGCGCCTGCAGGGCCTTGGCCAAGTCAGGCAAGAAGGCCGCGGCGACGTCTTGATGAATCAACAGCTTCTCGGCTGCGTTGCAGACACTCGGCCGCTGCACCTTCGCATTGACCGTGATATCAATGGCCATGGCCAAGTCTGCCGCGCGGTCAACATAGATATGACAGTTGCCGGCCCCAGTTTCGATCACCGGCACAGTCGCATTTTTGACGACGGCCTGAATGAGGCCCGCCCCCCCACGCGGAATCAGCACATCAATGTAGCCATTCAGATGCATCATCGCATCGGCGATTTCGTGGCTCGGATCAGTGATCAGCTGCACGGCATCCTTGGGCAACCCTTCTGCCTCAAGTGCGCCTTGTAAAACGGCGCAGACGGCGCGATTGGAAGCCAGCGCCTCGCGCCCACCGCGCAAGATCACCGCATTGCCAGACTTCAGCGTCAATCCCGCCGCATCGGCGGTGACATTCGGCCGGGCTTCGTAGATGATCCCGATCACGCCCAAGGGGACGCGCTGCTGAATGATCAACAAGCCAGCTTCGTTGCGCCAAGCCTGATCAGCCTTGGCCGTCGGATCTGGTAGGGTCGCGACTTGCCGCAAGCCAGTTGCCATGTCTGCAATGCGCGCTTCCGTCAGTAACAGCCGGTCCGTGAACTTAGACTGCTTGGCTTTGGCCTGTGCCATGTCTTCGGCGTTGGCGGCCAAGATGGCCTCGCGATGCGTAACCAAAGCCTCTGCCATCGCATTCAAGGCCCGATTCTTGGCTGCGTTGTCCAGTTGGGCCAAGGTCTTGGCTGCGGCCTGTGCCGCCTGCCCCATTCGGATCAAGTCTGCTTGTTCCATGATCTTCCTCCGATCTACCGAATCAATCAGTGTACATTCTGCGTCGCTTCTTGCTGGGCGTGGCCAAACCAGGTCCCCACGTCTTCGCCGGCCACCACGCGTAAGATCACGCGGGGATCGGCGCCGCTACACAGCACCATCTGCTTGCCTGCCGTCATCATCGTCTTGGCCGCCTTGAGCTTGGTGATCATGCCGCCTGTGCCAAACCGCGTGCTCGAGCCGCCGGCCGCCGCCAAGATCTCTTGGCTAAGGTGGGTGACCGCCTCAAGCTTCTTGGCCGTGTGGTCTTTATGCGGGTCGCGGTCATACAACCCGTCGATATCCGACAATACGATCAACAAGTCGGCCTCGATCCGCGATGCGACCAACGCAGACAGCTGGTCGTTGTCGCCAAAGGTCGTGCGGTGATCCATCTCGTCGACTGCCACCGTATCGTTCTCGTTGATGATCGGGATGATATGTTGCGCCAGCAACGTCTCCAGCGTATCCAAGACGTGTTGGCGTGATACCGGATAATCGAAGGTGTCATGCGTCAACAGCATCTGCCCGATCTGCGTGTCATAATCGGAAAACCGTTGCATATACAGGCGCAAAAGCTCGCCTTGGCCGACTGCCGCGATCGCCTGTTGTTCGGCGATCACCGCGGGGCGTTGGGCGAGGTGGAGCTTATCCAGCCCGACCCCGATGGCGCCGCTAGACACCAACACGACTTCCAGTCCCTGGTTATTCAGCGCCGCTAGCGCATAGGCCAAGCGGTCGATCGTCTGTAAGTTGACCTTACCATTGTGGTGAATCAAACTACTGGTGCCGATCTTCACCACGACCCGCCGACACCGTTGCAAATTGCGAATCATATGCTTCCTCCAATTATTTCCGCCAGCGCTTGCGCATTGGCCAACCGTAGCTGCATGCCAAACTAATCCCCGCAAAGAGCCAAAAAGCGCGGCTTCGCTCGAGGCACCCTATCCGGGCGGTACCATCCTCGTTCGAAGCCACGCTTCACACTTTTGTTGCGTCTCATATTCAATTCGGCAAACGCGGCTAGGATTCGTGCATGCTGGCGAACTCTCAACAATCGCTCGCCTCTCTGTGAAGCACTACTATGACCACGTGTTCATACCCGAATCATATTGGAAATGGCTGCAAATGTCAAGCACCAGATTCCGCTGCAAACGACGGGTAAAAAACGTGATAATTTGAACATTAAGAGTTGACAAGTCCACAAATATAGATTAAAGTATGATTAAATTCAGATGAGCAAAAGCGATGAAGAGCAGGAGTAAACTGAAGCCACAACCAAGAGAGATTCCGGTTGATGTGAGGAATCATGTGGTTCAGTTGAACGTAGGCTCTAAGCTACCGATGCGATGAGCAGCGGCTGGTTGCCACCATTACATGGCCAACGGATAAGCGTGACACTGTCCGTAGAGGCCGGAACTTTCGGCAAAGACAAGGTGGTACCGTGCAATTGCGCCCTTCGAAGATAATTCGTCGGGCGCTTTTTGTTTACCCTATGCTGCTCGACTCGCACACTCATTTCTCATATTTTTCTAATTAACGGAGGTCAGATTATGCAACCATTCCCATTATTCCCAGCGTTCGGCTCTGGCCAAACTTTGAATAAGCTCAAAGCCCACCAACCAGAAGGCTTTTTCTTAAGCGGCTCCTTAACCGCCGAGACGCTTGTCGGCATCCGCGATGCCGGCCTACTTTCCGCTAGTGAATACGCCGCGCACCTGCGCCGCATGCGGATGATCACCGACACGCCGATCATCGCCGATCTCCAATCGGGCTTCGGCAATCCGATGAATACGTATTACGCCGCGGCTGAGTTTGAACGTTCAGGCGCCGACTGTCTTTTGATCTCTGATCAAAAATCGCCGGCCCATACCCAAGACGCCCCAGCAATCACGACCGATGCCGACTTCTTAGGAAAGGTCCACGCCGCCTTAGACGCCCGCGACGATGACCTCACCCAAGTCTGGGCATTGATGGAAGGCCTGCCGAACGAAGGCATCGAGGCCGTTTGCACCAAGTATGCCTGGCTCGAACGCCTGCCGCTGGGGGCGATCGTTGTCGCTCACTGGACCCCGGCTCAATTGCGCGCCTTGGCCCGGATGCCCCATCACCTGCCGCTAATTGCCACCTGGCGCCCGGAAATCCCGGCGCTGCCAGGGGTCAACGGGTGGTTGGACACCGGTTATCTCGAAGACGCTGCGGAACAGACGCTGCGCGAGTTGGTCGCAGACCTGCCCACCATGCTGACCGCATCTAAGGAGGCAATGTAATGACGAAAAAAGCAGACCGAATGCGCGCCACCTTCAACCAAATGGTTTTCTCAGACCAGATCATCCGCATGCTCGTCGCGCCTGACGCGCTAGGCGCCAAAATCGCGGAACATTCAGGCGCAGATGCCGTTTTTGCCGCAGGTTATGCGACTTCCGCCGCCAACTTGGCCATGCCTGATCGTGGGATCGCCGATTTTGGTGAGATGTTAGAAAAATGCCGGCAGATCGTCAACGCCACCTCTGTCCCAGTGTTCGCCGATGCCGATACCGGCTACGGGGACTTGGCCAACGTCCGCCGCACCGTCGCTAGCTACGAGCAGATCGGTGCCGCAGGGTTATTCCTCGAAGACCAAACCTGGCCCAAGCGTTGTGGCCACATGGACAACAAATCCGTCGAGCCGACTGAGGTCCTCGAAGCCAAGATTCGCACCGCCAAAGCCGCACGCAAGCACGACAACTTCTTGATCATGTCGCGCACCGATGCCCGCGCGGTTTATGGCCTGGACGAGGCGATCGCCCGCTCTAAGCGCTATCAGGCCGCAGGCGCAGACATGGTGTTCATCGAGGCACCGCGCGATATCGGCGAATTGCAGGCGATTCATGATGCCTTCCCTGACACGCCGCTGATGGCCAACATGATCGAAGGCGGCAAAACCCCACTGACTGATACGGACAAGCTGCGCAATCTCGGGTTCCGCATCGTTGTTTATCCAACCGCGATGACCTACGCGACGGCCTACGCCGACGAACAACTCGTCCAGACGCTGATGACGGAAGGCTCCACCAAGTCCTTCGAAGACCGGATGATCACGTTCGATCGCTTCAACCACTTCGTCGGCCTCGATGAGGTTAACAATCGCGAGAGTCAGTACGCCGCCGACCGGATGAGCGCCGAGCTCGCCAGTCTCTATTCCAAGTAACTTCCCAAAAGCAATCGCCGCCAGCCGACACAGAAACGATAGGCTGGCGGCGATTTTTGGCCCGGCAGATTTACAATTCAAGTGCAACACTTTATGAACGACGAATTGTCAACTCAAGTGCAACTTTTTGTCTAGGTAA
>CAKQZO010000128.1 GCA_934293835.1 uncultured Lacticaseibacillus sp.
CGACCGGCGAATATCGTGTTTCTCACCACGTCTCTCCAAAGGGTTACTACAAAGGTGCCCAAGTGGTTAAGAACAACGCGAACGCTTAATCGAGAATACCAGCCCGACGGTTGGTATTTTTTTGTGGCCAACTTTAATCTAGTTTTATATACCAGCTAACATGGTATACTTGGATGGGGAGATGATTAAGCATGGTAAAAGAAGCAGCGTTTCAGACTTATCTCATGAAGTTACAACGAGCCAACTTACCACGTTGGACAGATTTGCCGCAGTTTGATTTGTATATGGACCAGGTCGTCCAATTTGTCAATGAGATCGTCACGCCGTTGGGGCTGGATGCCTTGACGGCGACCATGGTCAATAATTATGTCAAAAAAGGGGTGATCTCAGCACCCCTGAAGAAAAAGTATCATCGTGGCCAGTTGGCCAACATTCTGGTGATTGCGATTCTAAAACCGGTTTTCAACCTGGATACGATCGCTGCAGGCATCAAGTATCAGTTGATCGATCGGCAACCTGCACAGGCCTTTGATGCCTTCATCTTGGCCTTCATCGGTGCGGTTCAGCAGGCGAATTCGGACTTTACTGGAGAGGTCACGATCAACCGCGTCAATAAAGAGGATACGACGAATATTCAAAGTGCGATGGTGGGTTTGGCGATCAACGCCGTGTTGGAGAAGTTGTTGGTTGAAAGTATGGTGACCGCTGTCACGCCAGCGCCGGAACCGAAGAAAAAGAAGGCGTAATGCAGGGATGTGACACAGAGTCACATTAGGGTTGTATTCATCTGAGCCACGCAGTATCGTTGGTGTCAGACTTACAACAAAAGGGTGAAACAATTCGATGAAGAAAATCTTTACGGGCGTACTCGGCCTGCTGACATTGATTAGCCTCAGTGCCTGTGGCAAGCAGCTCACAACGACCAAACCGGCTTACAAGGCGACGGGGATGGTTGCGGTCATCAAGGGCAGTGCTCAAGGACATCGACGTGTGCATTACCAAGCACCGACGAAATCGGGCTCGGCCAAGGTGAATGCGGGCAAGTTCGTCATCACAGTGCCGATGAGTCCTAAAGCGCAAACCGTTAAGCTCACTGCAGATGGTCAAAAGAAACAAGTGACAGTCAAAAAGGCCCAACCGATCAGCACCTATAAACAGTTTGCGACCACGTTCAATCAAGCAATCGTGGCCACGGCACTGCCGCCTGCAGTGCAAAAGCAGCTGCAAACCGCAACGAACCCCCCTGCAACGATGTCGGCGGCGCAACAAGCGGCTTATGCGAAGCAACAACAGACGCTTCAAGCGGCGCTAGTCAAAGCGCAAACGACGACGATCACCGGGCTGAAACAAGCGTTGGTGACCGATGGTGGCACAGTTCGGGTGAACGTCCAAGCCGGTCAGCTGATCAGTGTGACTGACGTTGTCAGTGTCAAGGCGTTGAAGTCTAAGCGCAAGAAGGCTGTCTTTGGCACGCAATTTGGCCTGCTGGTCAATGCGACCGGGGCAGATGCGAAGAAGGTCGGCAAAGCCTTCACCAAGCAGGTTAAAGACGCTGATAGCGGCTCGACAACGACTAAGACGATTCAAGACCACGGCGTTAAGTTCGATTTGGGCTTGTCGGCTGATCATCTCTATATCTATATGACCAAATAAAAAAATCGCCAAGCGGCGATTTTTTTATGCTTCATGCTGTTTAGGGGCTTCTTTTGGCGCCGAGGCTTCGAGGATCGGTTGCAAGATCCACAAAAGAACAACGAAGACCACACTAACGATCAGGCTGACCTTAGGATCATAGGTGGCGCTGTTGAGCGCGCTGATCAAAAAGCCGACGACTTGCCCGAGGATGAGTCCCCAGAAAATGGTTGCGATATAGCGCATAAAATCCCTCTTTTCTTACCTCATCTTATCACCGTCGCAAGAGATTGCCAACATTTTCGGGTATAATTAAAGCGAGGTGAAACCATGACGTTCACGCATATGCAGGTGCAGAGTAGTTATTCATTATTACAGAGTCCGCTGACGATCTCGGCGTTGGTGACAACCGCCAAGGCGCGGGGCTATGAGGCGATCGCGTTGACAGATACCAACGTGATGTATGGGGTGGTGGATTTCTATCGCCAGGCCCAGGCGGCACAGCTGAAGCCCTTGATCGGATTGAAGATCGTGATTCAAGACGCAACCGTGCTTGCGATTGCTGAAACGACCGCCGGCTATCATCAGCTATTGAAAATCAGTTCGGTGATTAAGTTGGCGGAGACGGTACCGACGCTTGCGGACCTTCCGGACTTTCAAGGAATTGCGGTGATCGTTCCAGGGGCATATTTGTTGACTTCGACCTTTGGCGAGCGCTGGGCGAGTGCTGACGCTTTGCTAGCGGCGATTCAGACCAAACAGCCGGCGAGTTTGGCGCTTGGCGTGACGGCTCAAGAAATTAAAAGCGAGCTGCCAAATTTTGCGGTACAGCGGGCGCTGCCGTTGATGGCGCTGGGAGATGTTGCCTATCAAGAGCCCAATGATGCCTTCTCACGCAAGGTGATGCAAACCATCGCTGCAGGGACACAACTGAATCTACGAGATCCAACGCTGATGGACGCAGGCGATCAGTGGCTGATGCCACCTGATGTGGCCGAAGCACCGTTTATTCAAGCGGGAATGGCCGAGGCCGTGGCCAATACGGCCGCCTTGGCGGCCCGGGCCGAAGTTAAGATTGAGTTCAAGCAGCCACAATTACCGCATTATTCTGCGCCTGAGGGCGAATCTGCGGCAACGTATTTGCGGCAGCTGGCCATTGCCGGATTACACCGGCGGTTTAATCAAGGCGCAATCCCTGAAGCTTATGGCGAGCGCCTCGATTATGAGTTGGGCGTCATCAACCAGATGGGGTTTGATGATTATTTTCTCATCGTATGGGATGTCATGAATCATGCCCACGAGGTTGGGATCATGACCGGCCCTGGGCGTGGCTCGGCTGCGGGAGCGCTTGTCGCGTATGCGCTGGCGATCACCGAAGTCGACCCGATCGCTTACCATTTATTGTTCGAGCGCTTTTTGAACCCGAATCGCGCCAACATGCCGGACATTGATCTGGATATTCCAGACAATCGCCGTGGCGAGTTGATTCAATATGTGCATGACCGTTATGGTGATGAGCACATGGCGCAAATCATTACGTTTGGGACCTTTGGCGCCAAGCAGGCCTTGCGCGATGTCTGTCGTGTGTTTGGCCTCAGCCAGTTTGAAAGCAACAAATGGAGTGCAGCGATTCCGAAGGTTTTGCATATTGATCTTAAAACCGCGTATCAGCAATCACAGCCGTTGAAAAACCTGGTCAGTGATTCTGAACAGAATCGCGCTATCTTTGCCACTGCCTTGAAGCTCGAAGGGTTGCCGCGGCATGATTCAACGCATGCGGCGGGGATCGTGCTGGCGCAAGCGCCACTGACAGATACCGTGGCGTTGCAGACTGGCGGCGATGGGATCGCGCAGACGCAGGTGCCGATGGGCGACGTCGAGGCACTCGGCTTGTTGAAGATGGACTTTCTAGGTTTGCGGAACCTGAGTATTCTGTCCACGGCCAGCTATTGGGTGCAGCAGCAAACCGGCGAACCCTTTGACCCCAAGCAGATTGACCTGAATGACCAGCAGACGCTGGCTTTATTTGCCCGCGGCGACACGAACGGCGTGTTCCAGTTTGAGTCAAGTGGCATTCGGCGGGTGTTGCGGCAATTACAACCAACCGCGTTTGAAGATGTCGTCGCAGTCAATGCGCTGTATCGACCAGGGCCGATGGAAAACATCGATCACTTTGTTGCACGCAAGCATGGTCAAGAACCGATCACCTATGCGGCCGAGGCTTTGAAGCCGATTCTGGCGCCGACTTATGGGGTCTTGGTCTATCAAGAGCAAGTCATGCAAGTTGCCAGCACAATGGGCGGCTTCTCACTGGGGGAAGCGGATCTGTTGCGGCGAGCGATGAGCAAGAAAAAAGCGGATGTGCTGGCAACGGAACAGGCGCGCTTCATCGCCGGCGCTGAGGCCAAGGGGTATTCGCGAGCCGTTGCGGAAACCGTGTATGCGTACATTGATCGCTTCGCTAACTATGGCTTCAACCGGAGTCATGCGGTTGCATATAGTATGATCGCTTTTTGGCTCGCGTACTTGAAGTGTCACCATCCGGCCGCATTTTTTGCGGCGTTGATGAATTCAGCGCTGAGCAATCAGGAAAAGCTGCGGTTATACGTTCAGGAGCTCAAGCAGCGCAAGTTACCGTTACTAGGTCCGGATGTTAACGCAAGCGCGCGTTATTTCACGTTGGCACAAGGCGGCATCCGCTTCGGCCTGGCGACGATCAAAGGGGTTCGCCGGGATTTTGTTGATGCGGTGTTGACGGCCCGAAAAGCGGGCCCGTTCAAAGACTTGCGCGACTTCTTGCAGCGCATTGATCCCAAGTGGCTGAAGGTCGAGACATTAACGCCACTGGTGTATGCCGGGGCGTTCGATAGTTTCTCGGCCAACCGGGCCGCAACCCTTGCCAACCTTGGTGAATTAATTGAAAGTATTCGCCTCGCAGGCAATGATGTGGGCTTGTTCGCCGTGCTGGCACCCAAGCCCGTGACCGTGCCTGAAATGCCGGCGATCGAACGGCTCGATCAAGAGGCCGGCGCGTTAGGCGTTTACCTCAGCGGCCATCCGGTTGATCGATATGTGACGGCACTGGCGCCGTATCAGACCTTCACGAGTGTCGCCGAACTACAGGCTGAAACGACGGTGACGGTTGCGATCGTGATTCGGCGAATCAAGCGGATCCGAACCAAAAAAGGCCAGGAAATGGCCTTCATCGACGGGCAAGATGCAACCGGCAGTGTCAGCATCACCGTATTTCCGCGGGTGTACCCGACGATGCGCGCGTATGAGGCCGGACAAGTGGTTGTGGTCACCGGCAGGGTCGAGGCCAAGGAGGGCTTGCAGATTCTGGCGAATCGG
>CAKQZO010000129.1 GCA_934293835.1 uncultured Lacticaseibacillus sp.
TGTTGACGACCAAGGGCCACATTCCCGTGTTGTTAGCCGGGATCTTGGTGATGACCGGATTATTTTCGATCAACTTGCGGGTCATGGGGCGCGCCAATCTGAGCTTGTTGAATCAGCCGAATCTGTTTGGCGCCAAGTGGTTGCAGGCGCTGCCACCGTATTTTGACTCCGTCATCATCGGCGGTATCGTGGCGATCGTTGTCGTGGCGCTCTTGATTCTGTTCTTGAACACCCAGATCGGGCAAGCCTTCATCGCGGCAGGCGACAATCCCAACATGGCGCGCAGCCTAGGCATCGACCCGGATCGGCAGATGTTGTTAGGGCTGGTCGTGGGCAACGGGCTGATCGGCCTGGCCGGCGGCTTGCTGGCGCAAAATAACGGCTATGCCGATGTCAACATGGGTATCGGGGTCATCGTGATCGGCTTGGCCGCGATCATCATCGGCGAAGTCGTCTTCGGCGAGTTGACGCTAAGCCAGCGGCTGGTCGCCGTGGTGCTCGGCAGCATCTTGTACCGCTTCGTCTTGCTGATCGTCTTGAAGCTTGGCTTCAACGCCAACGACCTCAAGGTGATCTCCGCGGTCGTATTAGCACTGGCGATCGTGATTCCGCAAGTCGATCACCGCTTGCGGATTCGCCGTACGCTACAAAAAGGGGTGACGACACATGACTGAGGCCCAATTAGCCCTACAAAACGTCGCGGTGAACGTCGCGGTCGATACGACGGTCAAGCCGCTGCTGCAGGCGATTGACCTGACACTGGCGCCAGGCGATTACGTCTGCGTCTTAGGCACGAATGGGGCCGGGAAGTCGACGCTGTTTAACGCGATCACCGGCGACATCCCGCTGGCTGGAGGGAAGATCACCCTGGCCGGCCACGACATCAGCCGCCAGAAGCCGGAAAAACGTGCACGCTTAATCGCGCGGGTCTTCCAGGATCCGAAGATGGGTACGGCGCCGCGCATGACGGTTGCCGAGAACTTGGCGCTTGCGTCTCGGCGCGGGCAGCGGCTGACGCTGGGCTCACGGCGCCTGCGGCAACAGTTGCCGCAGTTTGCCGAGCTGGCCGCCCAAACCGGCAACGGCCTAGAAAAGGCGCTGAACAAGCCGACTGAACAGCTATCAGGCGGCCAGCGCCAGGCGCTGAGCCTGCTGATGGCGACGCTGTTGCGGCCGGAGCTGTTGTTGCTAGACGAGCACACGGCCGCCTTGGACCCGAAGACCAGCGATGCGATCATGGCTGTGACGGATAAGCTCGTCTTGCGCGAGCAGCTGACGTGCATGATGATCACCCATCACCTCGGGGATGCGCTGCAATACGGCAACCGGCTGATCATTCTGTCTGGCGGCCGCATTGTTGCCGACTATGATGCCGCCACTAAGGCCAAGCTGACGCGCGAAGATTTGTTAGCGTACTTCGGCTGAACGAGTGGCCACGAACAGGGCTGTGACGTTGTTGTCGTAGCCCTATTTTTGATTAGAAAGGAAAACATGACAGAACAAGAATTACAAGCACTCGTCGAGCGGGTATCGCTGACGGCTTTTGGGCGTCCGTTCAGCCACACGGCGCGCTTCAACGCGCGGCTGAAGACGACCGGTGGCCGGTTTCACCTCAGCGACCAACACCTAGATTTCAATCCACGCCTGTTCGCCGCAATCACCACCGAAGCGCAGTTGGGCATCATCAAACACGAGCTGTGCCACTATCATCTGTACCGCGCTCACCGCGGCTATCAGCACAGAGATGCCGATTTCAAGCACCTGTTGGCGCAGGTCGGCGGCTCGCGCTTTGCCCCGGCGCTACCGAAGCCGGCCAAGTATCGCTATCAGTGCACCCAATGCGGCCAGCTGTTTTCGCGCCAGCGACGCATCAATGTGGCGCGCTTCGCGTGTGGCCGCTGTGGCGGCCGCTTACGGCTCTTGTAGAGGCTTGGTCAAGGTGAGTTGCTGGGGCAAGAAGCCCAGCGCGGCGTAGAAGGCACGTGCGGCGGTATCTGCCCCCAAGACGTTGAGCTGTAGTGCGGTGCAGTCGTGGGTTTGCCCCCAGGTCGCGGCTTGGGCCATCAACGCCTTGCCGAGCCCGTGGCGGCGCCAGGCAGGGGTGATGAATAGGTCGATGCAAAAGGCGAAGCGGTGGAAGACCACTTCAGGATCGGCGCTGGTTTCGGCCACCACCACCAAGGCGAAGCCGACGAGTTGTTGGGCCTCTTCGACGACCCAGATGGCCGCGTTGGGTTCTTCGAGATAATCGCGGAAATAAGCGACCGGCGGCTGGGCCAGCGGCTGAATGACCTGCGGCGCCAAGTGCGCCATCTCGGCGGTCAGTTGCGTGTATAAAGCTGCGATTGCGGGGGCGTCTTTGGTCGTGGCAAAACGAATCATCATAATCACTTCCTTGTGAGGGAATTATAACACGTTTTTTCAAAAAACTGTTGACGCCAGCGGCCTCAGACCGTATACTATTTCTTGTGCTTGATTGAGATATGCGGGTATGGCGGAATTGGTAGACGCGCAAGATTAAGGATCTTGTGGGCGTTTTAGCCCGTGGAAGTTCGAGTCTTCTTACCCGCAGCGATTGACAGATGATCCCTTGGCAAAATAACGCCAAGGGATTTTTTTGACCCCTGGAGGAATGAGCTTGTGAAAGTTGATCGCTACGATATCGGCCTCGTGCTTATCGGGGCATGCTTGTTTGCCGGCAGCCTGTGGCAGGGGCTGGCCCATCCAGGAGATTCGGTGGTGAATGTCGCCTTCAATTGTTGGTTGCCGGTTGTGATTCTGGTGCTGGGGCGCCGCGTGGCGGGTATCTGGGCGCGGCGGGCGACCTTGGGGTTAGGAACAGTGTACTTGCTGTACATCGCGGCCTATTATCTATTGGGTTTCCACAACGGTTATTGGCAGCGGTTGCTTTCTTGACAAAAGCCTACCTCATCGGTCAATATATGAGTGGGGAAAACGTCAACAAGGAAGTGTGAGCTTATGAAACGAATGGATCTGACTGGCCAGACGTTCGGGCGTCTGACGGTGGTTGAATATGCTGGGGCAGCTAAGAATGGGAATGCCCGGTGGCTGTGCCGGTGTGCGTGTGGCCAGACGACGGTGGTCGACGGGTATCGGTTGCGCAAGGGGACGACGACCAGTTGTGGCTGTTACCGGCGCGAATATATGCGCAAGGCGATCATGACCAATCCCAAGACCCGCGCGCAGATGGGACAGCGCGGGCAGTTTCAACACAGCGAAGGGGTCAACCTGGCTGCGGTGACGAAGCTGCGCTCGACGAACCATTCCGGTGTGATCGGGGTTTCGTTTGACCGCCAGACCGCCAAGTGGAACGCTCGCTTGTTTCTCAAGGGGCGCTTGGTGTTGAATAAGCAGTTCGTTGATTTTAAAGACGCCGTGGCAGCGCGCCACGAGGCGGAGAGAAAATATCTGGCGCCAATCATTCAGCGAGTGCACGACGGTGAGTGATTGCTTGCTGCCGGCATAGGAGGACGTTATGACGCGCAAAAGCTCAGCATACACGATCAGCATTCTCGGCATCCTCGGGGCGATGATCATCATGCAAGCCTATATTCCGATGATCGGCTATATCCGGATCTTTCCGGCTTGGCCGGCGATTTCGACCATCCACCTGACCGTCATCTTGGGCGGCGTGTTGCTCGGGGTCCGCGGCGGCGCCGGGCTCGGCGCTTTGTGGGGGTGCATCAGCCTGATCAAGGCGTACACAGACGCCACCGATCCTGTGACGATCCTGTTGTTTCGCAATCCATTGATCGCGATCCTGCCGCGCATCATGGTTGGGGTCGTCGCCGCTTTGATCTTCAACCACATCGCTAAGACCCATCAGCGTGATGTGGTCGCGACGATTAAGATGGCGTGTGCCGGCGTTGTCGGCGCCTTGACCAACACCAGTTTGGTGATCGCGTTGACGTGGGTGTTTTTCGCCCACAATGCCAACGCGGTGGTGGCCGGCGCCGATGCCAGCAACCTCGGTTGGCTCTTGATCGCGGCGCTCGCCATCAACGCGGTCGCCGAGGCCCTCATGGCAGGTATCTTGGTGCCATTACTCGGCCAGGTCTTGATGCGCTTCAAGCGCTGAGCATCAGCGCTAATCAAAGGCGCCTTCTGCCCAGGATTGGGTAGAAGGCGCCTTTTTGGATTTAGTTATGGCATCTTGGCGACAGCTTTTTGCAAGGCCTTGGCATCGGCGGTGACCGACTGCAGATTGGCCTCGACGATATCGGCCTGTTGACTCAAGGAGCTGTCGTATTGGTTGAGCTGCGTCAGTGCGGCTTCGATGCTGGCTTGATCGCTGGCATCGGCGGCGACGGTGTTGAAGAATTCTTCCTCGGAGCTGGTCAGCTCCTTGTAATAGGCATCGAAGGTCTTGTGATCGAGCTTGGCCAAGCGGAGCGTCGTCAGCATTTGACGCAAGGCGGTTTTGGGCAGGTCTTCGGCGTGTTGGTTGTTGATCTTGGTCAGGGTGGTAGTGGCTGCTTCGAGTTGGGCCTGGGCCTTCTCGAGTTTCTGGTAAGCCGCTTCGCGCTTGGTGATCAAGGCGCTGACCGCCCCGGTGTTTTGAAAATCGGTGTCGGCATCAGCAGCATAGGCCTGCGAGAAGGTTGCCGGAAAGGCGCCGAGCTGGTTGTTGATCGTCTGCATCGCGCGACTCTCGGCCGCCACCTGGGTGATGACGGTGGCGCTGGTGTGTTTGAGTTGGCTTTTTTGGTCGAAGTGCGGGGTGCAGGCACTTAATACCAGCAGCAAGCCGAGCAGCGGTAGCCACAGCTTTTTCATAAGTTCGCCTCCAATGTCGGTTTATTGTTCATCCTAGCGTAATTGTCAGGGAATTACTAGAGGCGCTGAGGCAGGAACAAATTCGCCGAGCGTCTTTCTTGATGCCGTCTTGACAGCATGTTAAACTTAACAGGTACTTTCTTGAATGGTGTGGTTGTGAGGTTCCTGAAC
>CAKQZO010000130.1 GCA_934293835.1 uncultured Lacticaseibacillus sp.
CGCCGATGTAAAACAAGATCACGCGAATAGGTAGCTTGTTGATGGCATCGGGAATCGTCGTTTCAGGATCGGCGGTTTCACTCGCCGTCAATCCGACCAACTCGATCCCAGTGAAAGAAAAGACAACCATCTGGAAAGCCATGAAGAATCCTTGCGCACCACGCGGGAAAAACCCACCATAATTAACCAGATTCATCAGACTCGCATGCCCGTGATCGGTACGATAACCCACTGCAATCAAGACAATCCCGATGGCGATCAGCGCAATAATTGCCACGACCTTAATGAGGGCAAACCAAAATTCCGCTTCCCCAAACAATCCTACCGAAATCAGGTTAACTAGCAACAAGATCACCAACGTCACCAAACCCGGCACCCACTGCGCGACATGTGGTAACCAGAAGCGGACATAAGTCCCTACCGCGGTCACTTCTGCCATCGCTAGCGCCGCCCAGCAGATCCAATAGGTCCAGCCAGTGACGAATGCCCAGTTATCACCTAAGTATTTTTTAATGAAATCGATGAACGAGTGCTGGCTGAGATCGGACATCAGCAATTCGCCGAGCGCCCGCATCAACATGAAACACATCCCACCTGCCATCAGATAGGCAAGCAAGATCGAGGGGCCGGCAAGATGGATCGATTGCCCGGCGCCAAGAAAAAGTCCAGTGCCGATCGTGCCACCGATCGCCATCAGCTGGACGTGGCGACTCTTCAAATTACGCGCCAGTTCTGGTTCATTATTTTGTGCCATAACTACCTCCAAACATACCAAGTATTATACACGAGTGTTCGCGGTTTGCAAACAGAATTCAAAAAGGCGCCGCCGATAAGCGTCGCCTCAACCGTCGATTTCGAATGTTTTCTGATTAATTTTGCTAATAGTCCGCATTCTGCTCAGTGGATGATGACCACCCGCTTCGCCTCCCAGTGCTTCTGTAAGAATGCGGCTAACACCTCAGGAGATTGATTAAAACGCAAACGGACAATCGGCGAGGCCCCAACCATCGCCTGCAATAGACAACCGGTGCCGACTTGTTGCAATTGAATTGCCGAAAGATTCTGGTATTGGCGAACGCTGCCTAACCCGTTCACAACACTGACCGTGGTCAGGCCACGCCGCCAAGCAGCAAACACCAAAAACATTCCACAGATGAATCCGCCTGTGACGTACCCCTCGAATCCGGTACTGGTTGTCCAAGTCCAGGCAGCCACCAGCGCTGCGGCAACAATGTATAGCCAGCGCGAGAATAGCCGAGGCTTGGCCACGATCACGATCTGCGTACGCAACCACAAGCTGACACCGACCGCCACGACCAAGATCACGATCAAGAATATATCAACTATCATTGTCGCTCCTCTGGGCTAGTCAGCCGTTGCACATCACGCGCGATCATCAGCTCTTCATTCGTCGGAATCATCAAGACCGGGATACGAGAATCTGGTGTTGAAATCACCGTCTCGCCTTTAGCGCTGGCATTTTGTGCGGGCGCCAGCTGCACCCCGAACACCGCCAAGCCGGCCGCTATCCGTGCTCGCATCGCGGCATCTGCTTCACCGATTCCGGCTGTAAAGATCAACGCATCCGCGCCACCGAGCTCGGCAATATACCCTGCCACATATTTGATCACCCGATTGGCAAACACATCAAGGGCGAGTTGGGACTGTTCTCGTGTCGCGGCCGTCGCCTCTAACTCGCGCATGTCGGGGGACAGATCGGACAAGGCCAACAAGCCTGACTCCCGGTTGAGTTCATCGATCATCTTCTGAGGATCACGCAAATGCTTTTTCTGCATCAAAAACGCCACCAGTGAGGGATCGATGTCTCCGCTACGCGTGCTCATTGTCACCCCGGCCACCGGTGTGAACCCCATCGATGTGTCAAAAGAGTGCCCGTTTTTGATTGCCGTCACCGACGAGCCACTACCAAGATGCATCGACACCAAGCGTAAATCGCTGAGTGGCCGTTCGAGCATCGCCGCCGCTCGCCCGACAACATACCGATGGCTCGTGCCATGGGCCCCATATTTGCGCGCTCCATATTGTTCATAGTACTCGCGCTTGATCGCGTATAAGTAGTTCATCGCCGGCATGCTGGTATGAAACGCCGTATCGAACACGCCCACTTGCGGCACCTGCGGTAAGCGTTGGGCAAACGCACGCACCGCGGCGGCTTCCGGAGGGTTGTGCAACGGGGCAAATTCTGCCAGTGCATCAACTTGGGCGAGTCGGGTCGGAGTCAATACCGCCGACTCAGCAAAAATTTCTCCGCCGGCAACAATCCGGTGGCCGACCCCTTGCAGTTCGGCCAAGTCAGTGATCACACCGGATTCTTTCAGCGCATTCATCACCGCGGCCACCGCCGCAGCGGTCGAAGGCATGTCTTGTTCTCGCGAGATCACGCGCTTGCCGGCGACATCCATCGTAATCGTCGATTGCCGCATACCCATACGGTCGATCAAGCCCTTGGCCAGCAATGTTTCCTCTGGCATCGCAAACAAGCGCCACTTCAGCGTCGAACTGCCTGCGTTGATCGCAAGAATTTTAGCCATAGCTCCTCCTATTGTAGGTTCGTCTGTGCCCATGCTTTGACCTTCGCGATGAACTCACCGAACGCTTGGCGATCGCTGAGGTCTGGGAAAGTTCCAAGCAACACTTGTGGAACTTGCACCGCGGCTGCACCCGGCTTCTGTAATACCAACAGCGACTTTTGGGCATCGTGATTCGCGAAAAAGGCCTCAGGCAGATTCAACAAGCCTTGAAAATATGCGGCCTTGGTCATCCACGCCGTCAATCCCGTTGCTTCATCAGTTTGGAAAACGCCTGCCGGCACATAAAACAGCCCTAAACCGCCTGGCTTGAGCAGCTTCAATCCTTGCTCAATCAGCAGGTGATGCGCATAAGAATGCCCAGTTTTGGCCGCCGTCGCAAAGTCTTTGGCGCGCTCATCAAGCGGATAATAGCCAACGGGCAGATCCGCCACCACGATATCCGCATCTTGTACCAGCCCCGAATCGAGAGCATCTTGATGAAAAAGTTGGACATCTAGTTGTTGCAATGCACTGCTCATGCCAGCAAACGCCAGCAACGTCTCGTCGTTGTCGATGCCGAGCCCATGCACGGTTATCTTGGCGGCATTGCGCAACTGGTTCATCACCGCAAACAATAAGTTGCCACTACCAACCGTCGGATCGACCACCGTCAACTCGGCTGGGATCTTCGGGTAAAACGTTGTGACGACAAAGGTCGCCAAACTTGCCATTGCGTCTGGAGTCACCTGCTTGTTAGGTTCGATTCCATCGACTTGCACCGCCTTGACCAACACGAGTTGTAGCGCTTGTCGCAACTCCTCAGGCGAATAATCATGCCAATTGGCTTGGGCATATTGGGCCTGTAACCACGCTACCGTCTTGGCCCCAGGTAATCCGTCTTCTTGATGAACGGCCTGATTCATCAGGTTCTCACCGGATTCAATCGCTGCATCCAAATAGCTCGTTTTCAACTCTTGATGCAAACGCGCCGTTGTCACTTCCAACACATCGTACAGACGCTTTAAATCTTCGTTTGCCACTCCGCAGACCCTCCTCGTTCATATCTCATCAATTCTACTCATCCCTGCGTTGACTTTCAACCGCTACCCCACTTTTAGCGGTAATTTACGCAAGGCTAACGGTACAATAAGCGGCTACCAGGCCACGACAAAAAGGGCTGCCACCTTGTACAGCCCCCACGTTTCTTAGTTGTCTTCCTGCCGGTCCAGCCAGTCCTCGTAGCGCGTCTTCAGCGTCGCTTGTTCACGCTTGATGATCTTCAAATAGCCGACGCGCCACTGCGCCAGGGTCTGATACAGGGGTACGCTGATCAGCGTCACGACGCCCAACACGACCAGCGCCACGATCAGTGCACTGCCGCGTCTTTGTTTCACTCACTCACCACCACGCCTTCATACCGTGTGCCACTGGCCATCGTCAACACGTAACTGACGGCCTTGGGCGCCGATTGCCATTGAATGGTCTCCACACCGATCAGCATCGGCATGTGGCCGTTCTTCCCAACCGTGATCATTCGTAACATCGCCGGATCGGCAGTACTTTTACGGTATAACTCAAGGCGTTGCACCGTTTCGCCATGTGTGAATTGCAAGCCCGCGGGCGTGATCTTCAAGGTCACACCCGCGGTGGCCTCGGACTGCAGACTGCGATCAAATGCCGCGACCACCTGAAACTCACCGTCTTGCCCAGGCGACCGCGCCGCCAGACGCAACAACGGCGCGCTCAGCCCAATCAAAACACTCAACAAGCCCAACGCCACCAGCGTCTCAATCAGCGTCATCCCTTGGCGTAAATGTGAATTGTGTCTCACCACTCTGCACCTCGATTGCTTCTGGCAATAAGGTCACTCGCCAATGCCGTTCACCGATGATCACCTCCTTGGCGTTAGTCACAAGCGCCACATTCGCCGCATGGTAGGCACTGGCCTCCTCCCGCAACGGTACCAGCACTAGGGTCTCGTAACTCACAATGCCAGTCACCCACGCCCCTGCCATGGCGATCACTAATAGTGCGCCAAGGTGTTCGGCGATCAACAAACCTGGCTTCATCCTTGCCGGATCAACTCCCCCCAACCGAGCTGACTGGTGAACGTGACGACGTGCCCCGATGACCGCTTGAACTGATACGTGCGGATCGCGGTAAATTGCTGGGCGGGATGCCAGAGAATGTTAGCGGTCGGCTTGATTGGGGCAACGATCAGCGAGTCAGGCACTGGCAACCTGATTGTCGCGGTCTTAGCCGGCGAATAACGGATGAACGAAAAGCGCCGCAGCTGTGCATCCCAGTTGACCTTGACTGCCACCTGCTCGACACGTGCCTGCTGCATCAGATGACGCCAATTGCGTTCAAACGCCAGCAGAAACTGATTCTCGACTTCCATCTGCCACCAGGTGCGGCCTAATTGAAT
>CAKQZO010000131.1 GCA_934293835.1 uncultured Lacticaseibacillus sp.
CATCTACACCGGCAAGCAGAAGCTGGAATACGAGGCGCTGCCGCAGTTCACGCCGGAGCTGTTCATGCGCGTCACCGCGAAGAACGTGATGAAGCAGAAGTCTTTCCATAAAGGCATGCAACAGCTGGTGCAAGAAGGGGCCGTGCAGCTTTATCGGACCTATTCGACCAACGATTACATCTTGGGCGCAGTCGGTCAGCTGCAGTTTGAAGTCTTCAAGTTCCGGATGCAAAACGAATATAACTCGGAAGTCGTCATGACCCCGATCGGCAGCCGGGTGGCGCGCTGGATCGATCCTGAACAGCTCGATGAGAAGATGTCCAGCTCGCGGAACTTGCTGGTCAAAGACATCCACGACGAGCCGCTGTTCTTATTCGAAAACCAATACGCGCAACGCTGGTTTGCAGACAAGTATCCAGACGTCCGTTTGACCGCCAAACTCTAGGAGGCTAGCATGGGAATTTTTAACTTCGGTAAAAACAACGATGATAACGACGATCAACCACGCCAAGATGGGGTCGACCCCGTTCATCAGGCGACCAACGACGACTTGTTGGCGCTGTGGCGCAAGGTGACGCTTGAACATTCTGATGAGAACATGAGCGCCTTCTTGGAGGAACTGGTGGAACACGCCAGCCTGATCACCTTAGTGTTAGGCGACCAACCCGCGCCGACCTTGGCCGATGGCCACCTGGATTTCGACCAGGAACTCGAGTTACACTTCCCGTTGTTGACCGGTGAAGACGACCAGACCTTCCAACCGTTTTTCACGGATTGGCAGTCCGCGTTGACCTTGCTCGATCAGTGGCGCGAAAGTGGCAATCAAGACGCGGCCGACCAGGCGCAAGGCGTCGTCGTCAACTTCGCGGAGATGGTACAATTCATTGAAAGCAACGCTGATGTCCGCGGTGCGGTCATCAATCCGTTCGCCGACAACATCACACTCGATCGCGATTCGCTGTTGGATCTGGACAAACAGGCCAAGGCGCGACGCAATCCCGAAGACCAGCCGGTGCACGTTGGCGATGGGCGCAAGGCGCCCGATGGCCTGTTGGAAACCCTGGTCGACAAGTTCGCCGCCGACGGCCAGGTCGAGCGTGCGTGGATGCGCACCTTGACGATGGGCGACGCCCAGTCCTTCTTCTTGATCTTGGATATGCCTGAGCGTGCCGATCAAGACCAGTTCTTCGATGACTTGACGACACTCGCCAACGAATACCTCGATGCCGAAGAGATCGGGTTGACCATCGCGCCATACAGCGAAGAACTCGCCGCCGCAGCCAACGGTGCGGTGCCGTTTTACGCCAAATAGGCTCGCGATACAATTAAAAACAGAGCGCTTGTGACGAAGCTCGTCACAAACGCTCTGTTTTTTTGCGGGTTCAGTGGTTCGTCACGCCGCCCCAAACGGTAGTGACAGGGCGCTCGGCCGCGTCAACGGTGATGAAGAAGGCCAGGACGTACGCATCGTTGCTGAGACGATACCACCGCGAGTCATTGTCGAGCACGGCAACGGCGATGATCGTCACCGGCGTGTTTTCGCGAAGGCGCGTGGCTAACATGTCGCCGAATGGCGCGGTCCACAAGGTCGCCTCGGCAATCGCCCGCCCCCGCAGCTTAGTCGGTGTTTCTTGATTGGCGAAGAGGCTGTGCGGCAAGGGCAACGGCGTGGGATCAGGCAAGAAGGGATTCTCGGCACGATTGCGCGTATCTGTCGCGGTCAGCCACTGGTTGCCCCCGATGTTCAACCAGACGGTGTTCGTGTTGGTGTCGCGCATCAAGGCGAAGACGCGCCAGAAGGTGTTCGCCGGCAGACGTCCTGGCAAGGGGTCGCCAGCCAGAGGTGCGGTGTAAACCAGCTTAGGCTTGCGTAGCTGAATGTATGCGTCAGCAGGGGGCTGGCCGGCCTCCAGCGGTGACAGCTGGTAGGTGAAGCGCAGGCGCTGGCTGATGGCGGAGAAAACGCCGGTATGTACCGCCGCGCCGATGACGTGATCGGCGAATTCCGGCAAGGCCTTGACGGTGAACGCCTGATTGACGACCCCAGTGAGGACTTGGGGAACCTGGAGCAGATTTCCGGTGTCGTCGCGGTGATAAACCATCACTGGGCCGGCGACGCGTGGCGAATACGCACACAGCAACGTCTGGTTACCGTTCGGGAAGACCTGCGTGAAGCCGCGGATGGCAACGAGCACGTAGCCCGGCAAGACCTGCCAGGTGACAGGCAAAGGGTCACCCGGGGTGCCGCCCAGATCGACCGGGGGCCGCAGGTTGGCATGGGTGCTCGCATTCTGATAATAAACCCGCACATGGACGCGGCTGTCGACCGCGCCGGTGGCCGGTGGCAACGGTTCAGTCGAGGGGCTGTTGGTGGCGGGGGTTGGTGCTGGTTTTGGCCGGCGTGGCGGGCGCGAAACTGCCGGCTTGGCCACCGGCTTCGGCCGGAGCCAAGCCCGGATTCTTGCGATCAAACTCATAGGCAACTGCTCCAAAGAGACATCAGGATTCATCGTCGAGGTACAGGCGATGTGGGCGCCAAGCCCCGGCGTTGAATCACCTTGCCGGTCTGGCACCGCAGAACTTTAACGTTAACCTCATTATAGGTTAATCGCTGACAAACTGCTAGGCCAAGCCTTTGGAGATGCGGGAAAGAGGGGGTGAATATTTGCGCCACACACAAAAACAGAGCTGCGACAAATGTCGCAACTCTGCACATCAATGCTATTCAGCAGCCTTTTCGGAAATCGCGATTTCACCGTTGGCGATGCGCGCCTCAAGCGCGGTCGCAGACGGATGGTCGAGATAAAAGTCGGCGACGCGGTCTTCGATCTGTTCTTGGATCACACGCCGGAGTGGCCGTGCGCCCATGGCCGGATCGTAACCGAGAGTGACCAACTTCTCCTTGACGGGGTCGGTGACGTGAATCGTCAGCCCTTGATCGTGGATGTTGGCGTTGGTGTCGGCGATCATCAAGCCGACAATCTTCAACAGGTCATCCTTGCTCAAGGCCTTGAACTCGACGATGTCATCAAAGCGGTTCAAGAATTCTGGCTTGAAGTAGTTGCCGAGTTGTCCCAAGACCGAGTGGCTAGTGCCATTGATGCTGGCCCCGAAGCCGACGTTGGCTTCCGCGTCAGTCGAGCCGGCGTTAGAGGTCATGATGATGATCGTGTCCTTGAAGGAGACGGTGCGACCTTGGCTGTCGGTCAGACGGCCGTCGTCGAGGATCTGTAAGAACATGTTCATCACGTCAGGATGCGCCTTTTCAACTTCATCTAACAGGATCAAGCTGTAAGGGTTGCGCCGCACTTTTTCGGTGAGCTGGCCGGCTTCTTCATAGCCGACATAACCCGGAGGCGAACCGATGAGCTTAGACACGGAGAATTTCTCCATGTACTCGGACATGTCGAAGCGAATCATCGCCTCTTGAGAACCGAAGAGCTCCTTGGCCAGTTGCTTGGCCAACTCGGTTTTACCGACCCCGGTAGGGCCGACGAACAAGAAGCTGCCGATCGGGCGACCGGACTTGTTGAAGCCGACCCGGTTGCGCCGAATCGCGCGGGCCACTTTGTCCACCGCGGTGTCTTGGCCGATCACATGGGCCTTGAGGTCAGGCGCCAGCGTCTGGAGCTGTTGTTGCTCTTGCTGCTTGAGCTCACCGACAGGGATATTCGTCTTTTGTTCGACGATTTGCTCCATGTCTTTTTCGGTGACCGTCGGGGTGTCTTCGTCTTCGACCTGGGCCTGGTCCGCTTGCATCTTCTCGAGCTTGTTGACCTGGTCGCGGTAGAAGGCGGCCTTCTCGTAGTCTTCTTGCTTCAGTGCGGCCTGTTTCTGCTTCTCCGCGTCATCGATCTTCGACTTCAGCGCCTTAGGATCGACGACCTGGATCGTCAGGTTCTTCTTAGAACCGGACTCGTCTAGAAGGTCGATCGCCTTGTCGGGCAGGTAGCGGTCTTGGATATAGCGGTTGGACAAGTTGACCGCCGCTTCGATCGCGGCATCGGTGTACTTGACGTGGTGGAAGTCCTCGTAGCGCTTTTGGATGCCGTGCAAGATCTCCATCGTCTCTTCTGGGCTCGGCTCGTCAACGGTGACGGGCTGCAGACGACGGGCGAGGGCGGCATCTTTTTCGATCTGGCGGTACTCGTTGTTGGTGGTGGCGCCGACGAGTTGCAATTCGCCGCGTGCCAGTGCCGGCTTCAAGACGTTGCCGGCATCCATGCCACCTTCAGCGTTGCCGGCGCCGACGATTTCGTGGATTTCATCGATGAACAAAATCACGTTGTCGTTTTGTTTCAATTCATTCAATAGTTGTTGCATCCGTTGCTCGAACTGGCCACGGATCCCGGTGCCTTGCACCAGAGAAACGACGTCGAGCTGAATGACTTGCCGATCTTGGAGCTTGACCGGAACATCGCCGTTGGCGATCTTCAAGGCGAGGCCTTCGACGACCGCGGTCTTGCCGACCCCGGCTTCCCCGATCAAGACCGGGTTGTTCTTCGTGCGCCGGTTGAGGATTTCGATCACGCGGGCAATTTCACCATCGCGCCCGATGACGGGATCGATTTCACCGTTTTTGGCCTTGGCCGTCAGGTTCACGCCGAATTGGCCGAGCACGCTGTTTTGTTGGTTATTGCCACCGCGACCACCGCCGCCACGCCCGGATTGGGTCGGCGGGGTTTGTTGCTGCGGATTTTGGGTATTTTGATCCATACCGGCACTCATCGCCTTGAAGATATCATCAAGGCTGTTGAAGCCGAAGGGATCGTTTGCATTGGTTGGTTGCATACTGCCTCCTGCTTGTTGCTTTAATTGTTGGTAGCAATTTTGGCACAAGTTGATTTCTTGTTTGGTGCCATTGACACTTGTGTACAAGTGAATCGTGGCTGGATTCTGATGACAGTTTTCACACAGCATTTTGTCACTACCTTTCTAC
>CAKQZO010000132.1 GCA_934293835.1 uncultured Lacticaseibacillus sp.
TGTCGGGATGGCTAGTCGCAATCAGATCCGCGATAATCTCAACGATATTCTCAAACGTGAAAATTATGCACGTGGCGTCGTTGTCCGTCAACAAGACAATGGGGTCACGGTCGAGGTCAACATCGTGGTCGGCTACGGCACTAAGATTTCTGAGGTGTGCCGTAATGTGCAGGCTAAGGTGAAATATAACCTTGAATCAATGCTAGGCGTCACAGCTAATGCCGTCACGGTAATCGTGCAAGGCGTGCGGGTGCTCGGCGATTAAGACACCAAGGCGAAAGTCGTGGTATTGAAATACACTGGTAGGCTTGGCCTGCCGAGGAGGACCAGTTAGTGGAAGTATCAGTAATTAATGCGGCGAAATTCCAAGAGATGATCCGCGCGGCAGCGCACCGGATCGCCAAAAATGCGGAATTTGTCAATTCGTTGAATGTGTTTCCGGTGCCGGACGGTGATACCGGGACGAACATGAACCTGACGTTTCAGACCGGCGCCAAGGCGGTGTTAGAAGCTGACAATGATCATGTTGGTCAGCTTGCTCAAAAACTTGGTAAGGGGCTGTTAATGGGTGCGCGTGGGAATTCTGGTGTGATTTCGTCGCAACTTTTCCGGGGCTTTGCTAAGCGTGTTGAGGCCAAACAAACGTTGTCTGCTCAGGACTTGGCCGATGCATTCGCTGGCGGGGTGGAGACAGCTTATAAGGCAGTGATGAAGCCAGTTGAAGGAACGATCTTAACCGTTGCGCGTGAAGGTGCCAAGGCCGGATTGAAGGCCGCTGCGGACTCTGATGATGCGATTGTTGTGATGACTGCTGTGGTCAAGGCGGCGAAGCGGGCGTTGGCCAAGACGCCAGATCTGTTGCCAGTGCTCAAGGAAGTTGGCGTCGTTGACTCTGGTGGCCAAGGCTTGTGCTTTATTTATGAAGGCTTTCGGGAAGGCTTGTCTGGTGAAGCCGACGATGACGAATATGTTCCTGATGAAGCCGAGATGAACGAAATGGTTAATGCGACGCACCATCAAGGCGCCCAGACTAAGTTGAATCCAGATGATATCGTCTATGGTTACTGTACAGAAATGATGGTAGAACTCGGTGTTGGTGACGGCCCTAAGAAGCCATTCGATTACGAACCGTTTCGGCACTACCTAGACGAACTCGGTGATTCAACGTTGGTTGTGGCCGATGATGAAGTGGTTAAGGTCCATGTTCACACCGAGCATCCTGGGACTGTCTTCAAGTATGGCCAACAATTCGGCGCGTTGGCTAAGATCAAGGTCGACAACATGCGTTTGCAGCACGAAAGCATTATCGAACGCGAAGCCACGGAGCAACAAAAGCCGCAACCACTGGCGGAATCTGCAGTTGTCGCGATTGCTGCAGGTGATGGTTTAGCGGAACTATTCAAGAGCTTAGGCGTTAGCTACGTACTCAATGGCGGACAGACGATGAATCCATCGACCAATGATATTCTTGAGGCGATTACGACCGCGCACGCCAAGCATGTGATCGTCTTGCCGAACAATTCCAATATCTTCATGGCAGCCGATGAAGCAGCTAAGGCCGCGGAAGTTGATGTGGCGATTGTGAAGACGAAGACCATCAATCAAGGCTTGACCGCGATGCTTGGCTACAATCCTGAGGCAGCTTTGGCAGACAATCAACAAATGATGACTGAAGAGCTGGCTAATGTGGTTTCTGGCTCTGTGACTCAGGCGATTCGCGACACGACGATCGATGGGTTGGCTATCCATACTGATGATTGGATGGGAATCATTGATGGTGCGATCAAGATTACTGATTCCGATCGTGTCAAGGCGACGATTGCCATGGTTAAGGCGATGCTTGATGATGATTCAGAGATCATCACCTTGATTATCGGCCAAGAAGGCACTCAAGCTGAGGCAGAAGAGATTTCAGAAGGCATTCAAGCAATCGATGATGACCTAGAAGTCGAAATCCATCAAGGCGACCAGCCTGTTTACCCTTATCTGGTGTCTGTTGAATAGTGTAGGCGTGAGTTTTTGACAAGGCGGTTTGCCCAATTCCTCAAGCTGAGGAGGTGGTGCAGACCGCCTTGTCTAGTCCCCGTGAGCGATAGGAGGTGGAGGGGATGTTGAATGATCCGGTCAGTGTCTTGCCTGGTGTCGGCCCCAAACGGCAGGCGGCACTTATCAGTCTCGGACTCGAGACTGTCGGTGATGTGTTGTTTTATTTTCCCTTTCGCTACGATGATTTGCAGGTTAAATCTCTGGCAGAAGCGGCGGATCAAGAGAAGCTGACAATCAAGGGCGTCGTCGTTGCAGATCCAGTCGTATCAAGATTCGGGCCGCGTAAGAATCGGCTCAATGTGCGCGTTCAGGTCGAGCGGGCCGTTGTGATGGTGACATTTTTCAATCAGCCTTGGCTCAAAGATAAGTTTACCCAAGGGACTGAGGCCGCGATTTATGGGAAGTGGGATGCAAAACGGCACACGATGACTGGGATGAAGGTGTTGGCGACGCAAACAGAAGACCAACCGTCTGTCGCAGGAATCTATCCAGTGAATAAGAATATTCGGCAAAGCACGCTAGTCGAGCTCGTCAAGGCAGCCTATGCGCGGGATGCGGCCAACATCACCAATATCGTTCCGGCGTTGATCCGGGAAAAATTCAAGCTGATGTCCGATCGGGAGCTTGTTCATGGGATGCATTGGCCTGCGACGCCAGAGGAAGCGAAGTCAGCGCGGCGCTCGGCGATTTTCCGTGAATTTTTTTTGTTTGAGTGTCAAATTCAAGCTTTGCGCGAAGACAATGCCATGGCGGCCAACGGATTGGCGATTCCATTCGATAATCAGCGGTTGCGGGCGCTGATCAAGACCCTGCCATTTGAGCTGACTAATGCCCAAAAACGGGTCGTTAACGAGATTTGTGGTGATATGCGGACCCCAAGCCATATGAATCGATTATTGCAGGGTGACGTGGGTTCGGGGAAAACGATTGTGGCAGCGATTGTGATGTACGCGGCAGTGACGGCAAGGTATCAGGCGGCGTTGATGGTGCCGACGGAGGTTCTTGCTGAACAACATTACGCTAAGCTGACCAAGACTTTTGCCGATATGGGCGTGCACCTCGCTTTGCTGACAGGTGCAACAAAGGCTAAGGCGCGGAAAACAATTCTCGCGGGGCTGGCTAGTGGTGAGATTGATATCGTTATCGGCACACATGCACTGATTCAAAAAGGAGTCGATTTTGCCGCCTTGGGTTTGGTGATCATTGATGAACAACACCGGTTTGGCGTCCAGCAGCGCCGTGTCTTGCAGGCTAAGGGGCTGCATCCGGATTTGTTGGCGATGACTGCCACACCAATTCCACGAACGCTGGCGATTACCGCCTATGGTGAAATGGATGTTTCGTCGATCGATGAGTTGCCAGCGGGCCGGCAGCCGGTGACGACTAGTTGGGTACGACGCAATCAGATGCGGAGTGCTCTTGATCGAATTCAACAAGAACTCGCGGCCAAGCATCAGGTCTTCGCAATCACGCCATTGATTGCCGAATCTGAAAAAATCGACCTGCAAAACGCCGAGCAACTATACACAGATATGCAAGAGGCTTTCGGTAACGTTGCTAAGGTCGCACTTTTGCACGGACAGATGAAGGCTGACGAAAAAGATGCGATCATGCGCGCGTTTTCGAACGGCGAGATCGATCTGTTGGTGTCGACTACTGTTGTGGAGGTCGGCGTGGATGTCCCGAATGCGACGGTGATGCTGATCATGGATGCGGATCGATTTGGCTTGGCACAACTTCATCAATTACGTGGGCGCGTGGGTCGCGGCAAGGCCGCGGCATATTGTATCTTAGTTGCCGATCCCAAAAACGAAATGGGCGTTGAACGGATGCAGACGATGGTAGCGACGACGGATGGCTTCAAGCTTGCAGAAAAAGACTTGCAGTTACGTGGCTCCGGCGATATCTTTGGCGATAAGCAGAGTGGTTTGCCTGAGTTTAAGGTTGCTGATCCTGTCACGGACTTCGCAACACTTTCGGCAGCCCAACAAGTTGCTGCAGCGTTGTTTAAGGCCGATCCAGGTTTGTCGGCCGGCGAGTTTACGCCGTTGCGCGCTTATCTGGCAAGACAGCAGCGCACACTTGGAACGCTGGATTAAGATAATGGAGGATTGTTCATGAAAATTGCAGTAGACGCAATGGGTGGCGATCATGCACCCCAAGTGGTGCTTGAAGGCGTGTTACGCGCGCGCGATGAGTATCCAGATTTGGAGTTCACTTTGTTCGGTGATGAAGCACAACTCAAACCGCTCATTACAGACATGACCCGAGTGGCGATCGTGCATACCACCGAAAAAATTGCCGGTGATGATGAGCCAGTACGTGCAGTAAGGCGCAAGAAGCAAGCCTCGATGGTATTGGCAGCGCAGGCGGTTAAGGCGGGTGAGGCTGATGCGGTTTTTTCGCTCGGGTCTACTGGGGCATTATTGGCTGCAGGACTCTTCATCGTCGGCCGCATTCGTGGAATTGATCGTCCTGGGTTGATGCCGACGTTGCCTACAACAGACGGCAAAGGATTCATCATGCTTGACGTTGGGGCTAATGCTGAGGGCAAACCACAGCAGTTGGTGAATTATGCGGTGATGGGCGATTTTTATGCACGAGACCTGCGTGGATTGGCGCAACCACGAGTCGCCCTATTGAACAATGGGACTGAGCCGAACAAGGGCGATGATTTACATCAAGAAACTTATAAGTTACTGAGCGAGTTGCCAGACATCAACTTCATCGGCAATGTCGAGTCGGACAAGTTGTTGACTGGCGTGGCCGATGTCATTGTTACTGAT
>CAKQZO010000133.1 GCA_934293835.1 uncultured Lacticaseibacillus sp.
ATCGTTCTTCAACCCAAACGCCATCACCGGGATCTTTAGTTCGTCAACAATACGCGCACACTCAAACACGTGATGTTGTTGCAAGAATTGCGCTTCGTCGATCAAGACGCAATACGCTTGGGGATCAAGCGTCTGCACCAAATCAAACACGTTGGTGCTTGGCGCGATCGGCTGAGCCGGCCGCTTCATCCCGATGCGCGACGCCACCATGCCAACCCCTGCGCGGTCGTCCAGCGCTGAAGTCAGGATGATCACATTTTTATGTTGTTCCTCGTAGTTATGCGCGACCTTGAGAATCTCAACAGATTTACCCGAGTTCATCGCCCCGTAGCGGAAGAATAGCTGCGCCAAAAAAGTGCCTTCTTTCTCATTTCAAAATGAAAATATACCTTAACTAGTCTAGCAAATTTTCAGCCACTTGGACAGGGGCTGTCGCAACTGGTTTTTATGGTAGAATATATTCATCAATCCTGAGAGGAAGAACACCTTGGCCCATTCAATTACGCTAAAATCTCGGCTGGCGATCGTCGTCGGCCGCTTCAGCTATTGGTTCTTACACACCTTCATGAAAGGCGGCAGCTCCCTACCCGGCAAGCTCGCCGCCCGCATCGATCCCGACGTCTTGCAACACTTAGGCCAAAACTACGAGGTTGTGATTGTGACCGGAACCAACGGTAAAACGCTAACCACAGCCTTAACTGTTCGAGTCTTACAACAAAAATACGACGACGTCCTCACAAACCCCACCGGCTCCAACATGATGCAAGGCATCATCACGGCCTTCTTGGCGCATGGCCAACAGGGCAAGCGGCGCTTGGCTGTGCTAGAAGTCGACGAGGCGAACGTCGCGCCGGTGTCTCGCTACCTCACGCCTAAGGCCTACGTGCTGACCAACATCTTCCGTGACCAGATGGATCGCTACGGCGAGTTTTACACGACATACGAGAAAATCTTGACTGGCATTCGCATGCATCCAAGCGCGACGATCATCGCCAACGGTGATGCGCCGATCTTTTCGTCGCGGGAACTTCCGAATCCCTGGCGCTATTACGGGTTTGCCTTAGACGCCGACCAGGCCAGCGACCAAGTCACCCCACCGAACACCGACGGCGTGCTGTGTCCCGTATGCGAGCACATCTTGCACTACCATGGCATCACCTACTCGAACCTCGGCAGCTTCTTTTGCCCTCATTGCGGGTTTCACCGCCCGGCCTTGGCCCACGCCGTCACGCGCGTCGGCGCGCTCACGCCAGGCGCCTCCGCGTTTGCCATCGATAACCACGACTACACCCTAGGCATCGGCGGCACCTACAACGTTTATAACGCCTTGGCCGCCTACAGCGTCGGTGCCGAATTCGGGATCACCCCCGAACAAGTCGGCCAAGCGTTCGCCTATGACGAGAAGGTTTTTGGCCGCCAAGAAGAAATCGCGCTCAACGGCAAGCAAGTAACGCTGATCCTGGTCAAGAATCCTGTCGGCCTCAACGAAGTCTTGGCCATGATCCGGCGCCAAGAGCAGCATTTTGGCTTAGGTGTGTTGCTGAACGCCAACTACGCCGACGGCACCGACACCAGCTGGATCTGGGATGGGGACTTCGAAGAACTCGTCGCCAGCGGTAAGGCGACCACATACCTTGTCGGCGGCGAACGCTACCGAGACATTGCCTTTCGGATGCAAGTCGCCGGAGTCACCAACTTAATTCAAAAGCCCGACCTCGGCGACGTCATCACCGCCGTTTCGGCCATGCCGGAAACCAACGTCTACCTCCTCGCCACCTACACCGCCGTCCTTCAACTCCGCAAGAAGCTCGCCGATGGCGGCTACATCAAACAAGGCTTCTGACCACTAAGAGGCTGTGACAAAAGTCACAGCCTCTTAGTGTGTCCGCACATTCAGCTTCCCAAACGAGCGCCCTGCCACATCTCTGGCTTATTAGCCTGCGTTAAGTTGTTGGGATTGATTCAGTCGGTAATCGCCAAACTCGAAGAACGGTCAAGGCAATGATGCCAGCAAGCACGAACAATAACAAGAAGTCCCGCCGCGCCCCGGAAAAAGTCGCCATCTTGACGGATTGCGTCAACTGGTGATTGGCAATCACCGCAGACATCACCGCGGTCCCGAGAGCGCCGGCATATTGCTGCATCATCGAAAATAGTGAATTTTGATCTGCCTTTTGGGGGCCTTGAACCTCGGTAGAGGCATCAGAAAGCACCGTCCCAAAACCCGAGTTAAAGCCTAACCGCAGTAAAACAAACAACACCGCGATCAACCCTACAGAAAGCCACCGTCCGCTCAGCCAAAAGGCGATCATACTCACCATCACCATCAGCGCCGAAAACATCAACACCCGAGTCGGTCCGCGCCGATCATAGACCCCACCAGCCACAGGCGCAACGACCGCACCAATCAATGCCCCAGGTAACAGCATCAACCCTGCAACAGAGGCAGAGGCACCGAGAACCGTCTGGGTAAACAACGGTAAGACAAACGATAGCCCAATGTTAATAAACTGCAACCCAAAATAGTTCACAAGCCGCAACTGCAACTTTGCATGCATCAAAATCTGATAATCAAAAATTTTTCGCGAGCTGACTCTGGCATGCCCAACCAGTGTCCCTGCGATCACAACGGTAACCAGCACCCACAGGTTAAAGTTGGTCGTTAACCAGCCGTGCTGTCCTGCAGCGTTAAAGGTGAACAGTAAGCTGGTGAACATCCCCGTCAACAACAACACCCCGAGATAATCGAAGCGCAGACTCCCGACACCTTGAGGGTTACCCTGAATCGCCCAAGCGCCAAGTATGGCAACAACGATAATCAGTGGCATGATGCCCAAAAAGATCTCGCGCCAAGACCACAAACTGGTTAGCACACCGCCATAAGTTGGCCCTAACGCCGGCGCAAGGCTAACGATCACACTCGCAAAACCGGTATAGATTCCCAGCTGATGTGCCGGTACCGTCGCAAAGATCAATTGGTACATCAGCGGTGTCCCGATTCCCGTCGCAATCGCTTGTAGCAGGCGCCCTGCCAATGATACCCAGAAATTCGGCGCGCTCAGACACAGCAAACCGCCGAGCATGCAGATCGAACTGGCAAATAAAAAGACCCGCTTGGCAGCAAACCGTTTGAGTACATAAGCCGTCGTACTCATCACGATCGTCACTAATAATAAATAAGCAGTGGTTAACCACTACACGGTGTCAATCCCCACATGCATTTCTTGAATCAGCGTCGGAAACGTCACATTCATTGACGTTTCGACCAAGATTCCCGTAAACGACAGGAGCCCACAACTGACGATTGCTAACTTTTGCCGCAAAGAAACTGAATCATTCAAACCAAAAACACTCCTTATCCAGAAATTGGAGTGTTTAGCGACACTACGATGCCAACGTAAAAAGGACGGCCACGGCCGCCCTTTCATCATAGCCAAAATTCTCAAAAGAATCAAAGTACCGACTTAAGATTGTCTTGTAAAACCTTGGCCGAAGCCTCCAGGCGTTTTTGATCGTCTGGGTTGAGTTCGAGTTGAATGATATGCGCCAGACCGTCGCCGCCAAGTAACACCGGCACCCCGATGGCCACATCGTGCAGGCCATATTCACCGTCGAGGTGCACGGACATGGCGAAGGCCGCATGGTCGTCATTAAGGATCGCCGCTGTCAGCCGCGTCAGTGAGGCCGCGATGCCGTAGAAGGTCGCCCCTTTCTTCTGGATGATCGAGTAGGCCGCCGTCTTGACGCGCTCGCCGATCGCCTCAAAATCAGCCTCCGCCCGCGGTCCGTTCACGAACTTGCGGATCGGCTGGCCACCGATGGTCGTGTAATCCCAAACCGGAAACTCGGAATCCCCGTGTTCGCCCATGATGTAGCCGTGAACCGCGCGGACGTCGACATTATAGCGGCGCCCGATCTCAGACTGGAACCGCGCGGAATCCAGCGCCGTGCCAGACCCAAGCACATGGTTCTTCGGTAGGCCGGTCAGCTTCAACACCAACTCCGTCAACACATCGACTGGGTTTGAGGCGACCAAGATGATGCCGTCAAAATGGTTGGCCATGATCGACGCGACGATCGACTTGATGATGCCTGCATTTTTTTGGAGTAATTGTAACCGCGTCTCACCAGGCTTCTGGGCCACACCCGCCGTGATGACGATCAGATCCGCATACTCGCAATCCTCGTAACTCGCGGCATAAATATTTTTCTGTGAGGTATACGGTAAGGCGTCGACTAGGTCTTCGACATCCCCTTGCACGCGCTCCTGATTCACATCGATGATCCCCAGACTGCCGCCAATGCCGGCAGTCAACAGGTTAAAGGCGTAGCTAGAGCCGATGGCCCCATCACCGATCAACACAATATTGGCTGTTTTCATGCGATTTCCTCCTCGTGTGATTACTTCTCGTCTCCATCAGTATACCGCTTTCATCGTGGATGTGGCCAGATTGTTGTCCTGTAATCGCCAAACTGTATCAATAAACAGAAGATATATTATTAAATTAACCACATCAACGTTACCTACAAGCAATTAGACTGTTATGCACAATTGTGGGGTTGTGCTTCATTGTTTGCAGAGACGTGACACCCGTCTGCATAACGAGTACACTGAAGAGATAATTCTCATTCATATTGGAGCACATTATGCATATTAAAAAAATTTCCCTCTTCCAGTCGATCATGCTCGCCTTGGGGTCGTTGATCGGCTCTGGTTGGTTGTTCGGTTCCTGGGAAGCCACGAAGATCGCCGGTCCGGCCGCTATTTTATCGTGGTTAGTCGGGGGCTTGGTGATTGGGATCATCGCTTACACC
>CAKQZO010000134.1 GCA_934293835.1 uncultured Lacticaseibacillus sp.
GTGTTACCCAGCGACTTGGACATCTTGCGGCCTTCACCATCTAAGGTGAAGCCTTGAGACAAGACTTGCTTGTAAGGCGCAACCCCGTTGTTGGCAACGCTGGTGATCAAGGAACTGTTGAACCAGCCGCGGTATTGGTCGGAGCCTTCCATGTACATATCGGTCGGATAGGTCAGCTCTGGCCGCGCTTTAGCCACCCCAGCCCAGCTGGAACCGGAATCAAACCAAACATCCATGATGTCGGTTTCCTTGGTGAACTTGTCGTGCGGTGAATGTTCGTTGGTGTACCCTGCTGGCAACAAGTCCTTAGCTTCGCGATCGAACCAGACACTCGAGCCGAATTCGCCGAAGAGTTCGGCGACGTGTTCGATCGTGCCTTTTTCGATGATCGGCGTGCCGTCTTCTGCATAGAAAATCGGCAGTGGCACCCCCCAGGCCCGCTGACGAGAGATCACCCAATCGCCGCGATCGCGAATCATGTTGTGCAGACGCGTCTTCCCCCAGTCAGGGAAGAACTTGACTTGGTCGATCGCATCCAAGATCTCTTGACGGAACGAATCAACCGATGCGAACCATTGCGTCGTCGCTCGGTAGATGACCGGCTTCTTGGTCCGCCAGTCATGCGGATAGCTATGGGTGAAGAAGTCGAGCTTCAACAGTGCGTCTTTTTCGGTCAAGGCCTTGGTGACCATGCGGTTGGCATCGTCGTAGAAGACCCCTTCAAAACCCGGGGCGTCCTTAGTCATGTAGCCTTTTTCGTCGACAACCGAGTAGATCGGCAGGCCATACTTCACGCCGACCTTGTAGTCATCTTCACCATGACCAGGGGCGGTATGCACGAGGCCGGTACCTGCGTCTAACGTGACGTGGTCGGCTTCCATGACTAAGCTGGTACGATCGTATAACGGGTGCTGAGCGGTCATGCGTTCTAAGTCTGTCCCTGGGAAAGTCTTCAAGACCTGATAATCTTGCCAACCCAGCGCCTCGGCAACTTGGGGTAACATCTCAGAAGCGATGACATATTTCTTGGCGCCAACTTGTACCTGCGCGTATTCGAAGCGTGGGTTGACCGCAATCCCGAGGTTGGCCGGAATCGTCCAAGGCGTCGTCGTCCAGATGATGAAGGCCGTGTCGTTGTCCAGCAACCCTTTGCCATCAACGACCTTGAAGGCCACATAGATCGATGGTGACTTCACGTCATGGTATTCGACTTCGGCTTCGGCCAGGGTCGATTCGGAACTCCATGACCAGTAAACCGGCTTCAGGCCATGGTAGATGTAGCCTTTTTCGGCCATCTTGCCAAAGACCCGGATCTCTTCGGCTTCAAACTCTGGTAGCAAGGTGATGTAAGGATGGTCCCAATCCCCGAGCACGCCCAACCGCTTGAAGTCGGTCCGTTGCTTGTCGATTTCTTTCATGGCAAACTGCCGGCATAACTCCCGGTAATCGACCATCGACATCTCCTTGCGCCGTACGCCTTTCTTGGCGAGTTGTTGCTCGATCGGCAGGCCGTGCGTGTCCCAGCCGGGAACGTATGGCGCGCGGAAGCCGGCCATCGACTTGGAGCGCACGATGATGTCTTTGGTCACCTTGTTCAAGGCGTGCCCCATGTGGATGTTCCCGTTGGCAAACGGGGGGCCATCATGCAAGACGAAGGTCGGCTTGCCTTCGTTAAGCTTCTGGCGTTCTTCGTAGACGTGGTTTTCGTACCACGCTTCTTGGAGCTTCGGTTCCTTGTTTGGGAGCCCAGCGCGCATCTTGAATGGCGTCTTCCCTAAGTTCAGGGTCTCTTTGACTTTCATAATATCCTTCTTTCACACATGTTCAGCGTTGTGAGATTCGGTTCAACCAAAAAAAGACCCCGCCTAATATTAGGACGAGATCTTCGTGGTACCACCTAAGTTCAAAAGCAAAAAACTGCTTTCCTCTACACTCGTAACGGGAGTACCCGGCGCTGACTACGTGTCACCAGCGCAACTGACGGACTGATATTGCCAATCGGGCCGTTCCCAAGCTTTCACCAACTCTCGGGTCGCTGATACGGCGGTCGACTCACAACGCGTGTCCATGTGTTATTCTTCAGTGTCTGTCTCGGTTGCGGCCGGCTTCTCGGCATCATCGGCATCAGATTCTTGAGGGAAAATGATCTCGGTGTAGCCTGGTTGTTCCGCCGCGTCGTCAACAGCTTCTGTTGCTTCTGAGTGTACTGGCTCTGGGGCCGGCTTGTCAAGGTTAGATTCAGAATTTGCCGGATCCAACACGACAGAAGACGCATCAGAAGTGGACAGCAGTTCCTTCCATTCGGGGCTCTTCACCACTTCCAGCTGCGATTCTAACATAACCTGCAGACGTTGCCGGAAGACGCGGGTCTGTCGCTTCAAGTCTTCGGTTTCTACCGTGATCTTCTTGGCCTTCTCACTGGCATCCCCGACAATGCGATTGGCTTTGTCGGTCGAAGAAGTCAACAGGTCCTGCGCATTCTTCTCAGCTTGTTGCTGAATCAGGTCGGCCTCTTGTTCGGCATTCGTCTTGACCTTGTCCGCTGCCTCTTGGGCAACGATGATGCTTTGATTCAAGGCGTCTTTCAAGTCGGTGAAGTACTTGACCTTCTCTTGCGCGTCATCAAGCTGCTTTTGCAGGTCTTCGTTATCTTTCAACAAAGCGCTATAATCCTTGATGATCTGGCTAAGAAAATCGTTGACCTGATCTTGATCGTATCCGCGCATGCGGACGTTGAATTCTTTGTTATGAATATCCAGTGGGCTCAATGCCATGTCACTGCCTCCTAATCACTGTTAACAACCAACTACTTATGAATCACATCGAACGCGACGCGCAACTTGTCTTTTTTCGTGGTGCCTAAGAGCGCCGCGACGCGCAGGCGTCCGAAACCGCGCACCGACAACAAGTCGTGTTCGCCGATCTCAAGATCCGGGCGCGTCGTCGTGGCAAAATTCAGCCGCACTTTTTCGCCTTCGATCAAGCTCTTGGCCCGCGTCCGCGAAAGCTTGAAGACATGGGCAATGACGGCATCGATACGCAGTGCCGGCACCGTCGTCTGCAGGGGCTCCCAATCGTTCTGGGGCCGGATGATTGCGGTCAGCGCCGTTGCCTCCAACCGTACGCCGATGCGCCCGATCTTGTCGACATTCGTCTGCACCCAATCACTCATCGACGCGGCCACGACCACCTGCCAAGTCGCCCCATCAGTCAAGATATCGCCGAAGAGATCACGATCGATCCCGGCGTTCACTAAAGTCCCCAACACATGGCTGTGATCGAGCGTCGCGAACTTCTCCGGATACTTGATCGTCAGCAACGCCAACTCATAATCGGCGGTCGTCGGCTCAAAATAATCGGGCGCCACTAAGACGCGCTGGCGCTCGGCACCGGGATAGCCGCCGAACGGCAACACCTTCACCCCTTCGCCACTACCGGCCAAGACCGTGGTGATATAGATCTGCCGTGGGTCTAAGAACGGGGTCAAAATAGGCCGGTATTCACTTGCGGCTTGGGCGATAGCTTCTTGCATCCGATCGATGAAAGGGGCCTCGTCTTTTCTAAAATGTTGATAAACGTTATCCATGCGTCTAACCGAACATCGGCATTACAACGGTGACATACAAGATGTTGAGGGCTCGCTGGAATAAGTAGATCACTCCAAGCGCCAACAACGGTGAAAAGTCCAACCCCGCAATCG
Source organism: uncultured Lacticaseibacillus sp. (assembly GCA_934293835.1). Classification (GTDB taxonomy): domain Bacteria; phylum Bacillota; class Bacilli; order Lactobacillales; family Lactobacillaceae; genus Lacticaseibacillus. The sequence goes on from CAKQZO010000134.1 coordinate 3,701, forward strand.
CGGGAATGAAGCGGCGGAACCACGAAAGATACGGATCGACGAGCTTGCCTAGCCACTGGCCCAAACGACTTTCATAAGCGCCTGGGAACCATGACATCAAGACGAACACGACGATTGCCAAATTATACGCATCAAGCGCCCAGGACAATAATCGCCATATCCAATATAACAGCAGTTGTAGCACCAACATTCTCCTATTCTGTCATTTGTAAGTCGAAATCGTTGCCGAGATTCTCCGCCAGTACGCCATCGATCTTGAAGTTCGCTGGCGTCACCAGAAAAATCTGTTCACCGACACGCCGAATCTCGCCGTTGATGGCAAACACCAGACCGGTGAGAAAATCGACGATGCGTTTGGCCGCATCGGTGTCGATATGATCGAAGTTCACGACCACCGCCTTGTTGTTGAGCAAGTTGGTGCCGACTTCTTTGCCATCGGAATAGATCCGGGGTTCATAGACAACGATCTTGGCCGTCTGTTCGTTCGGGTTACTCATTGCGACCACCTTGTTTCCTCGAAATGGCTGCGTTTGCGGCGCGGCCGGTGCCGGTTGGGCAGGTCGTTGCGCGCGCTTGATCGGCTGGGCTGGCGCCTCTTGAAGGGACTCATCATCTTCTTCCGCATCCATCGCAAAGAACTCTTTCATCTTGTTACTAAGCTTTTCCAATGCCATCGCGCATCCCTCCCTTCTTGACTAGGCTGTGGTTATCGTCGAGCTACGTGGCGCAATGCGGGTACTGCTAGCTACGCAAGCGCACTCGGGGCTAAGCCCGCCCCTAGCACGCTCGCTAGGCTACCCGACCCGCAAAGTTCGCGCCACTCCGCTCTGGTTATTTCTTCGAGCTGTGCAGGGTCAACGAGCTAGGTATAGTGTGTACAATTGCCTGCGCGAATAAATTCGCTCCTGCAATTGTACACACTATACGACGCCCTAAGTGCGACCCTGCTTCGCTCTGGGTTTTTCGTCGAGCTACGCTGAGCAATGCTGGGCTGTCTAAGTCGTGACCCCTCCGCGATGCTTCGCATCTCTGCGGTGTCCCATCTTAGACTCCCAGCAAAAACCGCTCAG
>CAKQZO010000135.1 GCA_934293835.1 uncultured Lacticaseibacillus sp.
GACCTATGCCGTTCCGAGCGAGTTTAAATCGATCTTCGGCTATTTTGCCTACTTGATGAAAGGGGCCGAGATGCTCCCGGCGGTCAAGCAGTTCCCAATTCATCTGGAATATGATGACGGGGTTTATGAAGGGCCAGCATCGATGTTCTTACTGGCGATGACGAATTCGATCGGCGGGTTTGAGCAGATCGTCCCGGATGCTAGCTTGGGTGACGGGAAGTTTTCGTTGATCGTCGTTAAGACTGCTAACCTTGCTGAATACATCAAGTTGATGGGCAAGGTGTTGAGCGGGGGCCGGCACGTTGATGACCCAAACATCATCTATACCAAGACCCAAAACCTCCAAGTCACGCGCGAAGACGGCGAAGAGTTGAAGGTCAACCTCGATGGTGACTACGGAGGCTCCGCGCCCATGAGCTTCCAGAACCTGCGCCAGCACATCGAGATGTACGCTAACGTCGAAGAGATCCCGCAAAAGAACCTCGCCAGTGACCTCGACGAGAAGAGCGGCTATTTGGCCGAAGTCGAGAACATCTCTGAAAGCGACGTGAACGGCAACGGCGAAATCGGTAACTGAGAAGCGTTCAGGGCGATGGTCCTGGGCGCTTTGCTGTTGTGTTTAACGGACATTTCTGGTATTGTCAGGTGTTGACACTAACTCGGACAAAAGGAGATCATTGTGGCTAAAACTCCAGTAGTAAAGAATCAAGAATTGACCGTGACCATTGAAGACCTGACCTATGAAGGCATGGGCGTCGCGAAGGTGGATGGCTATCCGCTGTTTGTCGACGGGGCCTTGCCTGGTGAGCAGGTGGTCGCGCATGTGACGAAGGCGGAGAAAAAATATGCGTTTGCGCGGATGGGCGAGTTGCTGATGGCCTCGCCTGACCGCGTCGCGCCCAAGGCCAAAGCCTATGCCCAAACCGGGATCGCACCGCTACAACACCTCGCCTATCCGGCCCAGTTGCGTTTCAAGCAAAATCAGGTAGCGCAGCTGTTCAAGAAGGCGCACCTGGCGATTGACGTCTTACCGACGCTGGGCATGGCCGCCCCTTATGGCTATCGCAACAAGGCGCAGATCCCGGTGCGCACCGTCAACGGGGTGTTGACGACCGGCTTTTACAAGCGCCGCAGCCATGAGCTGCTACCGCTGGAAGATTTTTATATCCAAGACCCGGCAATCGACAAGGCGATCGTCGTCGTGCGCGACTTGCTGCGGCAATATCAGATTCCAGCGTATGACGAGGCGGCCAACACCGGGGTCATCCGCCACATCATGGTGCGCCGCGGGTATTTCTCTAAGCAGCTGATGATCGTGCTGGTCAGCACGACTTGGGCGGTCGCGCATCTCGAAGACATCGTGATGGGCATCACCAAGGCACTGCCGGAAACCGCCAGCATCATGTTGAACCTGAACAATCGCAAAACGAACGTGATCATGGGCAAGAAGACCCGGACGCTGTTCGGCCATGATTATCTGGAAGACCAACTGCTCGGCAGCACCTTCCGCATCAGTCCGCTGTCCTTCTACCAAGTCAACCCGCAGCAAACCGAGGTCTTGTATCAACAGGCCATCGATGCCGCAGAGCTGACCGGCAAGGAAGTTGTCATCGATGCGTATTCCGGCATCGGGACGATCTCGTTGTCCATGGCCAAGCACGCCAAGCAGGTTTACGGGGTCGAAGTCGTGCCTGAAGCCGTGCACGACGCTAAGGAAAATGCCAGCCTCAACGGCATCAAGAACACCGAGTTCTTAGTCGGCAAGGCGGAAGACGTGATGACGCAGTGGGCGAGTGATGGCATGCACGCCGATGTGTTGATGGTCGATCCACCGCGCAAGGGCCTCGCGCCTGAATTCGTCGCGGCAGTCGGCAAGATGTTGCCAGACAAGGTCGTTTATGTCTCTTGCAACCCGGCGACGCTGGCGCGCGATCTTGTCGCGCTAGGCGAGTTCGGCTATCAGGCCAAGCAGACCCAGCCAGTCGACATGTTCCCGCAGACGACCTCGATCGAAAGCGTCACGGTGTTGACGCGGTAGAACCACCCAAACAGGACGGTGACACTTGTCGCGGCCCTGTTTTTCACTTTGGCTGGGAGGAGATCACCATGATAAGAGCGCCTAAGCTGAGTAACCGCCAAAAAACACTGATCTCGATTCTGAAATACGGCCTGATTATTGTTTGTTGCATCTGGGTGGGGTTAGAATTTATGGTCACCAATACGCTGACGGCTAAAGTCGCTGCGATCTCTCCTGGATTGCGGAATTCGTGGCACGTCACGGTGGTCACTGCAAATCATCATGAAATCAAGCTTCACTATCAGGATGCGGATCGCCTCGCCAATAAGACGAAGCTTCAAGTCGGTAAGACATATCGACTTAAGGTTCGCGGCATCCCGAATACCCCCATCTTCGATCAATATCTCTCAGACGTGACGGCGACGAAGTAGATCATGGCTGGCGCGCGGTGCTGTCGGTGCAGGTGACAAAAATGTTCGTTGGCAAACTGCAATCAGGCGACTATATTAAAGGAGTTGGGGGACAGGGAGGAACGGAGGAATTATTATGCATCAAGAAGATGAAGCGTTGGCGGCTGCAACTGGCAACCGTTATTATGGGGTCGGCGGCTTCCGCGCGATCGCCGCGTATTTCGGCAATTATGTGAATTTCACCGGGCGTAGCACCCGGCGCGAGTATTGGTGGTTTCAGCTGATGAACATCATCGTCGTCTGGGCAGTGATGTTGCTCATGTTTATCCCGCTGTTCGGTTCACTGGGCCAACTGCTTAGCGGCTCGACCGGGAACTTGCATGGCGGCCAGGTGGCGTTATTGATCGTCGGCATCTTGGTGTTGCTGGTGTACGGGCTGGCGACAATCATCCCGTCACTGTCACTAGTGATTCGGCGCTTTAGAGACGCGGGCGTGCATGGGGGATTTACGTTCTTTTGCAGATCGTGACCTTCATCGGCTCTGGCATCAGCACCGCGCATCAAGATAGCATTATCGGCTCGTTGCTCATCATCGCGGGTTCGCTGGCGATTTTCGTCATCACCGTGTTGCCAAGCAAGAACCGCCCGCATTCGGCAGAAGATTAGCACTGACGCAAAATAAATAGGCGTGACCTGAAATTCAGGTTGCGCCTATTTATTTTGGCTGCGATCACGCGCGGCCTTGGCGGAGTTGGGGTTGGGTGAACCACAGTAGCAAGAAGTTGATTAAGAGCAGCGCGGCTGTGGTGATGAAGACGACGTTGTAGCCGAAGACCCCAGCCAGCGTGCCGCCGAGCAAGGAGCCGAACATGTTGCCCAGCGCCTGGAAGCTTTGGTTCCAAGAGAAGATCGCGCTGGTGGCCGAGGTAGGCGAATTCTTCGTCAGCAGGGTCTGAATCGTCGGGAACAGCGCGCCGTCGGAGATCCCGACCAAAAAACGCAGGCCGCCGAGCACAACAACGCTGGTGACGAACCCTTGCGGCAGGTAGATCAGCACCGCGAACAGGTAGCCGGCGACTAAGATCTTGCCACTGCCATGCCGGTCGCCGTATGCGCCGAGGCGCGGGGCGGCCAGAATGTTGGAGATCCCAGGCAGCGCGGCGATGATGCCGGCGACTAAGGCGACGGCACCGTTGTTATGCATCAGCTCTTTGACATACAGGCTGATGATCGGCGCGATCGAGGTGTTGCCCAGCTGGACGAACAAGGTAGAAAACAGTAGCACGATAATTAGCTGAGGATTGGCGAACTGCCCGAGTAGTCCGTTGAGGAAGCCCTTTTGCTTGGCGCTTTTAGGCCGTGGCGGCACCGCGACGAAGTCTTCTTTGACCAAGAACGCGGATAGTAGCCCTGCAATCAGCAACAGGCCCGCCGTGATGAAGAAGGTGATGCGAATCGAGAAAAACTGGGCCAACGCCCCACCTAAGATCGGTCCCATCAGCATCCCCGACGTCGAGCCGGTCACCAAGGTGCCGAGCGCCTTGCCGGAGTTGCTCCGCGGGGTCTGCGAGGCGATCAGTGCCTGGGCGTTGGAGATGTAACCGGAAAACAGCCCTTGTAGCGCGCGCAGGCCGATCAACTGCCAGACGTTCGTGACCAAGCCCATCAGAAACATGGCGACCGCCATCCCGAAGGCCGCGCGAATCAGCATGATCTTGCGGCCCTTGCGATCAGCCAAGGCCCCCCACATAGGGCTGACGATCGCGGTGACCAGAAACGTCGCCGCATACACGATGCCCGAGTAGAAGGAGACCTGCGCCTTGCTAAAGTTACCGAGTTCGCCGACATACAGCGACATGAACGGCATGATCTCGGAAAATGCGATGCCAGCAACAAACGTGCAGCCCCACAAGATCGTGAGGTTGCGCCGCCAAGGTGAATTGGCGCGTTGTTCTTCGTCCATGGTGACCATCCTTTCTATTTGCACATACAATGATAATGATGCGCGTTAATTATGAAGAAAATGTGAACACAAAAAACCTGTCGCAAAGGCTGCAACAGGTTCAGGAGGTGGTGTGAGTGATCAGCGGTTAGAGATCCCCGGCCTGCTTCGTTGCGGGTTGGAGTTCCCAGGTGATCGTCCCTTGATAATCACCTGACCTAACGTTCATGTTATTCGGAATCTGTGGGAGAAATTTGAGGTTGACGTCAGTGTTTAAGTTCGTGTGCGTACTACCATCGGTGATCGGGGTGGAGGTTTCATTACCAGGCAACGCGATCGAATCGGTAATGTCACTGCCGTTCAGCTGATAATTGAATGGTAGCGCGGAGGAT
>CAKQZO010000136.1 GCA_934293835.1 uncultured Lacticaseibacillus sp.
CCCTGGGGGTGATTGTTAACATTGAATCACCTACTTATCCTCTGCGACTGGCTTCAAGGTCGCCAACAACTCTTGGCTTGCAACCAAGTCACCAGCTTCAACATACAGATGCGTGATCTTACCCGTGAACGGTGCATGCACAGTCGTCTCCATCTTCATGGCTTCGGTGACGAACAAATCGTCACCTTCTTGAACGATCTGTCCGTTCTCGACTGCGATCGATACGATGCGGCCACCCATTGGCGCACCGATCTGGTTCTTGTTCGTCGGTTCTGCCAACTGGTGCGCAGCCGTGCTGTGCTGGCTCTTCGCATCCCGGACTTGGGTCTCTTGCTTTTGACCGTTGATCGTGAAGTATAGTGTTCTCGTCCCAGAAGCATCAGGTTCCCCCACGGCATCTAGCCGCATGATATACATGATTCCCGGGTGCACAGCGACGTTGATGGTTTCGCCTAATCGCATGCCTTGGAAATAGGTTGGTGAATCCAACGTCGTGACCGGTCCGTACTTGGCGTGATCAGCCTGGTATTGCTTGAAGACCTCAGGGTACAAGATTGCGCTCAAAACGTCTTCTTCGCGGGGCTTCTCTAACCCGGATTCGATCAGCTCTTGGCGCACTTGTTCAAAATCGACGGGCTTGGCCAAACTTCCTGGCCGCACCGTGAGCGCTTCTTGACCACGCAAGATCTTCTCCTGCAACACTTTAGGAAAACCACCGGCCGGCTGGCCGAGATCGCCCTTGAAGAAGCTAACGACAGACTCAGGAAAGTCGATTTTTTCGCCATGATCCAACACATCGGCAGTGGTCATCTCGTTTTGGAGCAAGAACAAGGCCATGTCGCCCACCACTTTAGACGATGGTGTGACCTTGACGATATCCCCGAAGAGCTCGTTGACTGCCGCATACATTTGCTTAACCGCAGTGAAATCGCTGATTCCCATGCTCTTCGCTTGCTGTTGCAAATTCGAATATTGCCCACCTGGCATTTGGACGGTATAAATATCCGTCAGCGGTCCAGACACACCGTTGCCAAAATCGGCATAATAAGGCCGGATGCTCTGGAAATACGAATCCAGTTTTTCCGCGTTGTGAATGTCCAATTCCGGCTGACGTTCGTTATCCGTCAATGCGTAGTACAGGCTCTCCATCGATGGCTGGCTGGTCGTCCCAGAAAAGGCGGATTGCGCAACGTCCACGATATCAACGCCTGCCTTCGACGCCTGCACATAAGTCGCAATCCCGTTGCCGGTCGTGTCATGCGTGTGCAGATGAATCGGCACATCGACCGCATCTTTGAGCGCAGAGATCAGTGTGTAAGCCGCCTGCGGTTTCAATAAGCCAGCCATGTCCTTGATCGCCAGGATATCGGCCCCGGCATTCACCAGCTCCTGAGCCAAATTGACATAATAGGCCAAACTGTATTTCGGATGCGCGTCACCTAAGATATCCCCGGTGTAGCACATCGTGCCTTCGGCCAACTTGCCGGTTTCCTTGACCGCATCGATACTATGTGTCAGCTGAGGGACCCAGTTAAGCGAATCGAAGATCCGGAAGACATCGATGCCATCTTTGGCCGCAGTTTGAATGAATTGGCGAATCACATTATCCGGATAGTTCTGATAGCCAACCGCATTGGAACCTCGGAAAAGCATCTGCAAAAGTGTGTTAGGCATCGCCTTGCGCAGCAGTGCTAACCGCTGCCACGGGTCCTCTTTCAAGAACCGATAAGCGACATCGAACGTCGCCCCGCCCCACATCTCCATCGAAAACAGGTTCGGCAAGCCATGTGCCATGTCTGGTGCGACTCGCAACATGTCTTGCGTCCGCATCCGCGTCGCAAACAGGCTTTGATGGGCATCACGGAAAGTCGTGTCTGTTAACAAGACCTGCTTATGATTCAGGACCCAATCCGTCACCGCCTTGGGGCCCTTCGTCTTCAACAACTCTGGCAAACCGCCAGTGGCGGCCGGCAACTGTAGCGGCCCTTGAGGAAACTGTGATTTATAATGCCAATCTGGATAATATTTCTGGTCGCTGCGATCAATTCCAGGGAAGCCGTTGACCGTGATCTCGCCGACATAATTCAACAACTCAGCCGAGCGCGAACGCACCGGGCGAAGCTTGAACAGCTCTGGTGTCGTATCGATGAAGGTCGTTTCTGCGGCCCCTGCCTGGAAAACGGGATGGTCTAACACATTTTTCAAAAATGGTAGATTCGTCTTCACCCCAGTGATCCGATACTCGCGTAAGGCCCGCTGCATCTTGCGCACTGCGCCGCCGAAGGTAGCCGAGTGCACAGAGGTCTTGACCAGCAGTGAATCAAAATACGGTGAGACAACGGCCCCAGCATAGGCGTTACCGACATCGAGCCGGACCCCTAAACCACCTGGTGAGCGATACGTTGAGATCGTGCCGGTGTCGGGCATGAAGTTGTTGGCGGGGTCCTCGGTCGTGATCCGGCATTGGATTGCGGCGCCACGGAATGTGATGTCCTTTTGCTGAGGAAAATGCAGATCCTTATACAGATCGGCACCTGCGGCAACGCGTAATTGGGACTGGACGATATCGGCATCGGTGATTAACTCAGTGATCGTATGTTCAACCTGCACACGCGGGTTAACTTCGATGAAGTAGAAGTCTGAGCCTTCGACCAAAAATTCAACCGTTCCGGCGTTTTCATAATGCAGCGAGCTCATCAAAGCCACGGCCGCATCACAAATACGTTGCCGCAACTCCATCGGCAACCCAATGGCCGGTGCGATCTCAATCACTTTTTGATTCCGGCGCTGCACTGAGCAGTCGCGTTCAAACAAGTGAATCAGATGGCCGTGCTCATCACCTAAGACCTGAACTTCGATATGTTTCGCCGACTTGATGTATTTCTCGACATACATCCGATCGTCACCGAAGCTGGCCATCGCCTCGTTCACGGCATTCTGGTAGACGTTGTGCAACTCTTCTTCGGAATGGACGATCCGCATCCCTTTGCCACCACCACCGGAAGCAGCCTTGAGCATCACTGGGAAGCCGTGTTGCTTCGTAAAATCAAGGATTTCTTCAAAGTCTCGGGTCGGCTCAGGGGTCCCTGGAATAGTCGTCAAGCCGGCCTCATGGGCCGCTTCCTTGGCGGCAACTTTATCGCCGAAGATATCGAGCAATTCTGATCGTGGCCCGACAAACGTGAGCCCGGCAGCACGGACCTTACGTGCAAATTCAGCGTTTTCAGATAACAGGCCATAGCCCGGATGAATGGCATCTGCTTCTGAAGCCTTCGCGATTCGGATAATGTCGTCCATGTCTAAGTAGGCGGCGATTGGCGCTTTACCCGCACCAACTTGATAGGCTTCTTGAGCCTTGAAGCGATGGATCGCCAGTTCGTCTTCCTTGGCGAAGATCCCGACGGTTTTCAATCCTAGCTCTTCAGCCGCGCGGAAAATACGGATCGCGATTTCCCCACGATTTGCGACTAACACTTTATGCATGCTTTACGCCTACTTTCTTTTCTTTTGCGCGTTTCTGCATCGCGCTGATATTGAGCATGATCCCGGTGGCCGCACACAATACCATCATGCTAGAACCACCGTAACTGATGAACGGAAGCGTCACCCCGGTAACCGGTAATAACCCGACCACCGCGCCGACATTGAACGTGGTTTGGATCAACATCATCGTCGCAATTCCGTATGCAATCAGTGCCTGATAAGTATTTTTCGCCCTGATGCCAATGAGATAGAATCTCAGGATCAGGAAAAAAATTAAGCCAATAATTACGACCGCACCGATAAAACCGAGCTCCTCTGCAATCACAGCAAGGATAAAATCGGTGTACGGCTCTGGAAGATAACCGAGCTTTTGCGTGGAGTTACCTAGACCAACCCCGAAAAAGCCACCGTGGGCAATCGCCACCAAAGAGTTCACCACTTGGTTGCCTTCCAGCTTGCGCATCGCAAACGGATGCACTGCCGCCAGCAACCGTCGCAACTGGTACGACTCCTGCCAACTCTTGGGAAACGAGATGTGACTCAGGCCATAATACATTGCCCCGACCATCGCGGCCAACAAGGCGGCCCAGCTGACCCCGTAGCGGATCGAAATCCCGCTCGCCGCCAACATCACTAAGGTAATCCCTGAGATGATTGCCGCACCACCGGTATCTGGCTGAAAGAACACCAAGATGATACAAAACCCCACGAGAATCACCGGGTAGCCGAGCCGCCGTAGCGAAAAATCAGGGTTCCTGATCTCCTCTTGGCGGCCCGTAAACATATGCGCAAGATACAAAATAACCGTCAGCTTGGCAATCTCTGTCGGTTGGATATTGATTGGGCCCAACTGAATCCACGCAGTCGCCCCGTTGATCGCCGCGCTTGGTTTCAAATGACTCAATGCTGCCAGATACACCAAAAGCGCCAGCGTTACCGCCCACAAGATGAATTGCGCCTTGGAATGCGCAAAGACTCGAAGCTTAAAATAATAGAAAAACAGCGCGATCACGATCCCAGCTAACCCAAAGAAGAGTTGCCGAATCATGACCGTATTCTCAGCCTGTCCGTACTGCGTCTTGATCCAATACGCGCTGGCAGAATACACCATCACGATTCCGATCACGATCAGCAACAAGAACGGTACCAAGATATAATAATCCAAGT
>CAKQZO010000137.1 GCA_934293835.1 uncultured Lacticaseibacillus sp.
GGTCTCGCCTGTGAAAACGAAATTCACCTTGCCCCTCACCAGTACCATTCTTGGTGGTCTGGGATTATATGCACGCAACTATTATTGGCGGCAATGGCTCCCGCGGTTCCGCTTCAGACAGCTACAAGCGGCATTACGCACTCAAGGCCATGTCTCTGGCGGTTGGATCGATCATCGGCCTCTCGCCGTTGCCCGTGGTGACGTCTTAACCACCGGATACTCTGGCGGCATCACGCTCAATGCGCGTGTTTATTCATTCACTCTCGCCGCAGACGGGACGTTATTACACTGGCAAGCTATTTGACCTCGAAACGGGCGACAAGTTCATAAATCCGGCCACCAGCCGAAGCAAATTTGTGCTCGTATTCGGTTTCGACGTTACCTTCGACGCGTGCGTCATGATGTAAGTCCAAAGCGACAAGGTCAAAATGCATCCCGTAGTTGTTCATGCTGACCAACGAAAATTCAAAGAAACCTTGGTTGTCCGTCTTAAACTGTAAAACACCGCCACGCTGCATGATCGCCTTGTACTGGTCAAGGAAGGTTTTGTACGTCAGGCGGCGTTTTTCGTGCTTGGTTTTTGGCCAAGGGTCAGAGAAATTCAAGAAGACGCCGGTGACCTCCTCGGGCGCAAAATAATCGGTCAAATCAGCACCGTCACCCAAGATCAGTTGCAAATTCGGCAGGTCAAGCTCGACTTGCTTGCGCAAAATATACGCGATGGCAACGTCTTGAATCTCTAACGCAATGAAGTTCTGGTCGGGATGCTGCTTGGCCATATTCACAATGAACTGACCTTTGCCAGAGCCAACTTCTAAATACAACGGTCGAGACTGATCGAAGCGTGTCTGCCATTTGCCTTGCATGCCGACGGGCCGGGTCATGATGTATTCAGGATGGGCGGCAATCAACGGTGCTGCCCAGGGTTTGTTGCGAAGACGCATAGTTCCTCCTCGTGTGCTTTCATAAAAACGCCGGCGCAAGCTTATTGCGCCGGTGAGTAATTAACATTCTTGCGTAAGTGTGTCCAATTGAATCAACGCTTGGTTCATCTCGTGATAACGCTGCGCAATGAAGCCGTTGCGGACCTCGTTCAACAAGTGTAACTGTCCGTACCATAAGATGCGATCGCGCAAATCAGCATCGAGAACACATCCATAAGCTGCCAACCAAGTCTCCCACGCAGCACGCGGCACATAGTTGATCAACACGACAGACAGATCGAATGCTGGGTCACCGAGGCTCGCCTGATCCCAGTCGACTAAGTAAAGCTTGGCTGCATCAGAGAGTAACCAATTCTTATGGTTGAGATCACCGTGACAGACCGTCCGCTGAGTCGCCTTCGGTACCCGCCGCAAGCGCTGCGCCGTGGCCGCGACCAACGGATGCTGACGCAGTGGGATCGGCAAATCGGCGACATACTGATCACGCAGCTGCGCAGGGGTCTTGCCTGGCCCGCCGACTTTGAGCAGCATGCGTGTCAACAACTGCGAGTTGTGTACGCGAGCCAAGAGCTTCGCAACCATCGGGGTATTCATCTGGGCACGCGATAAGGTGTGTCCGTTCAGCCACTCTTGGGCGGTGAGGACGTCACCGGTTGTCATGCGCTTGGTCCAAATCAGCTTCGGAGTAATTTCCTCAACGGATAAGGCCGCCAAAAATGGGGACGCATTTCGTTTTAAAAAGAATTTCTCATGGGCGTGCACGCCTAAAAACGCACCGCCGGTGGTGCCGCCAACTGGCTGCAGCGACCACCCAGGGTCTAAATCAAAATCCATAGGCACAACTCCTTCGTCTGCCGCAGGACTGCACTTGCGTAGCACAGATTGCGTGTCTCGTGTGAGACGTTCCAGTCACCAGTTTACTAAGTGACGCGCCATGCGTCAAGCGCCATGCCCAATCAGTGAATCCCCGCATCGATCTGGCGTGTGCCGTGCACTTGATATCCGATCCCATCCGCCGACTAGCGGTCAGCCAGCTTCCGCAGACGCAATGGTAAATACCAGACCGTCATGGCCATCATCACGACAATGCCAGTGATAATCGCAGCCAGCGCGGGTAGCCAGTGCCCGACGACAACCGCACCGAGTCCGATGATAATGGCGGCGACACCGAGCAAAGCGGTCAACAACTGGGTGAATGCCTGCGGTTTTTGGGTTGCAGGTAGCGGGTAGAGGTACGCAAACACGATATCTGTGTGCACTTGATACATTGGTAAGAGCTGGAAGCCGATCAGATAGACAAACAGTGCGGCGAATAAGGCGGCCAGCCACCATTGACTCGTTAACGCAACAATCACCGCGCCGATAACGGCAAGCCGAAAATACAAGCCAATGAACTCGGTGCGGCGCAAAAAGCTCCGAATAAATAGCCAGCGCCAGGTGCGGCGATGACCCCGAGGGACTAGATGTGCCACCCCATCCAAGTACTTGCGCCTGCGAACCGTGCCTTGTAATCCGGGAACGTCGGTGAACAAGTTATAGAAGCGATAGACTCGCCCCATGCGTCTAGCCTCTGCGGCAATCAGGGGTTGCCATGCTAGATGTGCCGGATTCAACCACTCGCTCAGGCGCCAACGCAACCCTAAGTCACAAACCAAGGCGATGATCAACGTGATGACTGGCTGGAAATAGAATCCGGCTCCCAGCGCGACCAACGCGATCACCAGAAACCATGCGCGCCGCAACCAATGCGGCATTGTGCCAGGATAGAAGGCCAACAGTTGTAACCATAGGTCGCAGTCTTTGAACGCCCACAACGCCACCCCTAACACCAGCCCGGCACTCAACGGCTGGAAGCCTAGCACCTTAAGCAATGGCACTGCTGCAAGTGTTGCTAAACTGAGTACCGCCAGCGGCAAGGCCAGACTATACCGGCGCGCCTTGAATAGATACGCCGCAAATTGCCCTGTCTGAGGGAGTAAGAACGTCGCATCGGCTTTCTCCGCCAAACTCGCGAGCCGTCCAAGGCTAAGTAAGGCCGCAAACACCACGGCCAAAACCATCGGCAACCACCAAGTGTTTGTCAAAGTGCGCGCGACCTGGGCGTAGGCATATAACACTGCCCCCAACAAAATGATCAGCACTAAGACAAAATGATCGTTGAAAACGAGCTTAAGGTACTTGAACTGCGCCTGCGAATGCCGGCGCAGCCGGTTCTTCCACAGGATTTTCACGCGTGTTTACCTTCTTCCGTCATCGCCATATAGATATCGTCAAGGTTGGCATCGGCAAGGCCAAATTGCGATTTTAGCGCCGGCAGATCTCCTGTCGCCCGGACTTGACCGTCCTTCAACAAAACAAAGCTATCTGCATATTGCTGTGCGGTCGCAAGGATATGGGTCGACATCAGTACAGACGCACCTTCAGCCTTTTTGGCTTGCACCAGGTCGAGCAAGTCGTGCACCGCCAGCGGGTCTAAGCCGGTAAAAGGTTCGTCGATGATAAATAGCTGCGCTGAGGTGATGAACGCCGCGACGATCATCACCTTCTGTTTCATGCCTTTGGAGAAATTATCCGGAAACCAGTCGAGCTTGTTGGCAAGCCGGAAGCGCTCAAGTAACTCATCCGCCTGAGCCCATGCGCGCTTATAATCAAGATCATACGCCATGATGGTCAGATCCAGATGCTCCTTGAGCGTCAACTCAGGGTACAACACAGGCGTCTCCGGGACATAGGCAATCGCGCGCCGATATGCCTCCGCATCATCGGCCAAGGTGTGCCCGGCAACAGTAATCGTGCCTGATAATGGTGTCAGCAAGCCGATGATGTGCTTGATTGTCGTTGACTTGCCAGCTCCGTTCAAACCGATCAGGCCAACAATTGTGCCATCCGCCACAGAAAAGTTCACATTCTTTAAGACAGGCACCGTTCCATAACCACCTGTTAATTGATCAATCGTTAACATTGCCGAATCGATATAACTTGGGGAAGGATGCGCAGGCACCAGCTGAAGTTATATGCTTCCTTTCTCAGATGCACAGTTCGCCTGACGACTTCCACTTTGCTCCGCCAAGTTTGCGTTTTCCTGTGCTGCCTTCTATGATAGCATTAAATCAAATCGAACCTAAAAACGAAAGAGGTATTGGCCATGACAGACTGTATTTTTTGCAAAATTATCGCCGGTGAAATTCCGAGTGTCAAAGTATATGAAGACGAAGACGTGTTAGCGTTCCTCGACATCTCTCAGGCCACGCCTGGCCACACCTTGCTGGTAACGAAAAAACACGTGCCGGACATTTTTGCCTATAGTCCGGAACTTGCCGCAACGGTGTTTGCTCGCCTACCGAAGCTCGCCAATGCGATCAAGGCGAGTGACCCCAAGATCACCGGAATGAATATCTTGAACAATAATGGCGAAGTCGCCTATCAAAGCGTCTTTCATTCACATATCCACCTGATTCCCCGCTATGACAGTGATGATGGCTTCAGCATTCACTTCGGCGACCACAGCGCCCAGTACGATACCCCCCAACTGCAGGCGATTGCTAAGCGCATCAGCGCTGAGGTGCACGACTGATGGCTAAATTCACAACCGGCTTCTTGATCGGTGCGGTGATCGGCACCGGCTACGCACTGCTGACAGCCAAAAAA
>CAKQZO010000138.1 GCA_934293835.1 uncultured Lacticaseibacillus sp.
CAGTCCGCCTCCGGGGAGCAAGCGACACTGCAGTTGCCGCTTCACAGAGACGTCAGGAATTCTTCTAAAGAATAGCACGGGTGACAATAAAATGCAAGCGCTTTATTCTAGAAAATCTAGATTATTTTTTAGAATATTTATTTATAAAACGACTATAATGCGTCAAACACGACTTTTAATCATTTTGTCGGTATAATTCAGTTAAGGGGGTGATCTAATGCATGATGGCCAGTGGTTGTGGATGAGCGGTGTGTTGGTCGGCGCGACGACGCTTCGGTTCTACTCGGCGACTGGCCCGCCGCAGTCGGTAATGGGCTTGGAGCTGGCCGTCAATCGCTTCACCAAGCGCCGCGGTGGCAAAACGTTACCGTTCGAGCGCCAGCTCGTCTTGTTGGCGATGAATCAGGAGCTGTTGGTGCCGCGCGATCGGCAGGCTGACTTGGAAGCCGCAACAGAAGTGCCGGCTGCGGAGGGGTTGGTGGTGCGCCCGCCACAAGGCCTCATGCCGTTGCAGTATTCAAATCGGGTGGTGGTGCACGGGTGGACCCGCCAGCGCTGGGTGTTGCCGCGGCCATACGGGCGCACGGAGCGCCACGTCACCCGGCTACTAGGCCGCCAGCGCCAGGCCGCGGCGGTGGCCATCGCGTTTTGGGTGCAGGAACACCGGCGCAAGGGTCGGGCGTGGCAGACGGTCGCCCGGCAAGTCACCAGCTGGCAGCGCGCTTATGCGGCGGGACGCTTGTCTTTGGCCGGATTCGGCCAGCGCGGCCGCGGGCTGATCGCCGCCCAACTGCCGGAAGCCGTGTCTGAATTCGAGCGGTTGTTGACCAAGCTCACGGGTATCGCACCGGAAGATGAACCGCAAGCGCTGGGGTTGTTGGGGCCGATCATGACCGTGTCGGCGTACAAAACCGTGGGCGCGACTCGTAACTATGGCGAACCCGCAATGCCGCAGGCCGATTACGAGCCGCAACAAGCGGCTCTACCGGCTTATCAACAGGCGATGTTTGCGGCGTTCGGACAATCGCAGCTTTTTCGCCAGGCGCAAGGCTTGCCGCTGAACTTCGGCGCCCAGGGGTATTTTCCCCCGCAGAATCGCTGGACGGAAGCGGAAGTGGACGCGTGGCGCAAGCACTATGACGCATAGGGTCTTCCATGAGGAGGTAGTAAGATGGCAAAATGGACAGCAGAGTTGACCATGACTGGCATCATCACTGGAACCGAGGTGGTGCACGCCATTGTCAGCACCGGCAAAAGTCATACGGTACCCATGGTCGTGATCGATGTGCAAAAGGCGTATGTGACGGATCTGGAGGTGACCAACTGGGAGCTGCCGGAGAAGTTGTATCTCAAGTTTGAAGATATTGTGGGCTTTCGGCCGGATATCGGCGATCGAATCAAGCTGGTCGCCGAGGTGGGGGCTGCGCGCTTCGCCAATGCCGATGATGCGGCCGCAATCGCGCGCCACCAGAACAATCAGTTAAATCTCATCTTGGGCAGGGCGCGTAGCTTCGCCAAGCGCTACGCCGGCCGCAAGAAGGCGGACTTCGATCGCCTCACCGCGCAGTATGCTACGACTGAGATCAACATGGATGAGTGGCTCGAAGCCCAACGGAAATTGTTGCCGAACGCCAAGCTGCTTGGCCGCTTGCAACAGAGCCTGACGATGATCGACCAGGCGCGGCGCAAAGAGCTCGACGAGACGACCCGCCACGAGATGGTCGCCGAAGAGACGATCAGCATGGAGGTCGAGCCGGGCGGGCGCTTCCCCCATCAAACCGAGCATCTGGGGACGCATGTCGATGGCCGCGTGTGGAAGGTCTCGCAGGCGGACATCGATGCCGAATTCTTGCGTTTAGAAGCAGAAGGCTGATCAATGACGAAGACCCCGAGCGCACTGGGCGTTGCGGGGTCTTCTTTCGGATCATGCTTAGTTGAGGGTGATTTGATTTTCCGCTCGTGGTTGCGGCGTTTTCTCATCGAGGATCACGGTCAAGGTCACGAGTTGCTTGTGCGGGTCTGCCGCCGCGCTGGCTTCGACGACGTGGCCGAGAGCCTGCTGGAGGCTTTGGGCGAGGAAACCGGCCTCGAGGCGGAAGTCCGGTGCAGCAAAATTCGCCATTCGGGTGGCAACGGTGGTGCCACTCAAGGTGTAGGTGCGCTGGTGATGCTTGCTAGCCGTCAAGGCGAGGGTGCCGAAGCCGACCCGGGCGAACAACGCCACCAGATCATCTTCGCTCACCGGCAAGCGGCGGGCCAAGCTACGGCCTGCCCAATAGGTGATGGCATCGGATTCTTTGCCTAGTAGATCAGGCAGCAGTAAGTCGCGCAACATCAGCTGACCGAACAGCGGTCCTTCTGCGGCGAGGTTCAATAGTTCTGGGTAACTTGCTTTGGCCATGATTGCCTCCTATTCTCGTCTATTATAGCGAAAAGCGGGCGGGCATGCGACTTGAATTTTTCTGTAAAAGCGGGGACAATTAAGGTTCAGAGAAGGGAGTCCATCATGAATACTCAACCAATCGGCTTCATCGATTCTGGCGTTGGCGGGCTGACCGTGGTCAAAGAGGCCTTGCGACAGCTACCGAATGAAAATGTGGTTTTTCTCGGCGATCAGGCGCGCCTGCCATACGGGCCGCGGCCGGCCGAACAGGTCCGCGCCTTCACCTGGCAGATGGTGAATTACTTGCTGGCCAAAAACATCAAAATGTTGGTGATCGCTTGCAACACGGCGACCGCCGCGGCGTTAGACGATCTCAAGGCGAAGCTGGCGATTCCGGTGATCGGGGTCATCCAGCCTGGCGCGCGGGCGGCCCTGCGGCATTCGACGACCGGCCACATCGGGGTGATTGCTACCGCCGGCACGGTGCGCTCGCAGGCTTACGAGCGCGCGCTGCACAACAAAGATCGCCACGTGCAGGTGACGAGCTTGGCGGCGCCTAAGTTCGTCTCGGTTGTTGAATCCAACGAGATGCACTCGCCGGTGGCCAAAAAGGTGGTCGCAGAGACCCTCCAGCCGCTGCTGCGGACGTCGCTCGACACGCTGGTGCTGGGCTGTACCCACTATCCGCTGTTGCGGCCGCTGATCCAAAACGTGATGGGGGCTGGGGTGACCTTGATCGACTCCGGTGCCGAAACCGTCAGCGATGTGTCGATGCTGTTGGATTATTTCGCCCTCGCCAACACCGCAACCACCGCGCCGACGCGTGAATACTACACAACCGGCAGCGCCGCGATGTTTGACACGATCGCCTCGCAGTGGCTGGGTGAGCAGGTGCAGGCACAACACGTCGACATCACTGCCGAGCCGCAAGACGTGGTGGCGAGCCTGCCAACGACGGTGGTCGTGGCCTCCAAGAACGCTGGTAAGGTCAAGGAGATCGCCGCGATGTTCGCCAAGCTGGGTGTGGCGGTCAAGAGCCTCGCCGACTATCCCGAACTCCCGAGCGTCCCGGAAACCGGCGCGACGTTTGAAGAAAACGCCCGGCTGAAGGCGGATGGTTACGCCAAGGCGCTGGAGCTGCCGGTGTTGGCCGATGATTCCGGCCTGCAGGTGGATGCGCTGGGAGGCCAGCCCGGGGTCTTCTCCGCGCGCTATGCCGGCAAGGGCCACAACGACGCGGCGAACAACGCCAAGCTGGTCGCCGAGCTGGCCGGCGTGCCTGAAGCGGAACGGACGGCGCATTTTGTCAGCGTCTTGGCCTTGGCGCGCCCGAATACGCCAGCAGAAGACCTCGTCGTGCGCGGCCAAGTCGATGGCCGTATCATCGGCCTGCCGCGTGGAGAAAACGGCTTCGGCTACGATCCGTATTTCTTCTTGCCGGAATTCGGCAAGACGATGGCGGAGATGACCCCAGACGAGAAGAACCGGGTCAGCCATCGCGGTAACGCCTTGCGCAAGCTCGAAGAACAGTGGGACGGCTGGTTTTGACCGCAGCCACAGGAGGACAGCATGTATTTAGTAGCAGTGAGTGATACCCACGGGGATGCCGATATCCTCAAGCAAATCGCCGCACGGCACCGAGACGCCGCGGCGTTCTTCTACGCCGGCGATTCCGAGCTGGCGGCCAGCGATCCGCTTTTTCAGACCTACACGGCGGTGATGGGGAACATGGATTTCGATCGCGACTTTCCACTGACGGTCACCGAGCAGCTGCCGGGCCTGAAGGTATTCATGACGCACGGGCACCGCTACGGAGTCAACTTCACGCTGGACGAGCTGTTGGCGGCGGGTCGAGCCGAGGACGCCGACCTGATCCTCTTCGGCCACACCCATCAGCTCGGCGTCGAGAAGCACGGCAACACCGTGGTGCTCAATCCCGGCAGCATCTCCCAGCCGCGCGGGGAGTTCGCTTCTCTTGGCGGGACCTACGCGACGGTGGCGTGGACGGCCACATCGCTTGCAGTTACCTACCGCACCCGCGACGGGCAAGCCGTGAGCAAGCTTGTGCGCGAGTTCACCCGCTAGCATGAGCCCTAGCGTCCGCGCAGGCGCTGGGGCTTTTTGCGCAAAAAAAACCGCACAGCTTGCAGACTGTGCGGTAGCTGGGACTAGTCGATGCTTGCGGGAATTTAAGCATTCCCCAAGTA
>CAKQZO010000139.1 GCA_934293835.1 uncultured Lacticaseibacillus sp.
GATACAGACAGATCACGATTATTTCAAATCCGCATCGCTTCTTCTCATATTCTTTTACGCAGAATGAGGATGAGAAGAACCCTCCTGTCATCTAATAATAACAGCGCTTCCGTCGTTACTGAGACAACAATACACACGCATCGATTCAGTGAATTTTAGGCTGGGATTCATCCTTTTAATTTTAATTAAAATTAAATGTGTATTGTCTCATTAAATCGCTGATTTCTCTGAACAATTGAAAAAATCCCGTCAACGGCAATTGCCATTAACGAGATTCAGACGATTCTACAGCGCAACGTTGCCAGAGAACTGGCTATTGTACAGATCCGCGTAGAAGCCCTTCTTCGCCATCAACGTATCATGATTCCCAGTTTCGATGATCGCCCCGTGATTCATCACGATGATGTTATCAGCATCGCGAATCGTCGACAACCGGTGCGCCACGACGAAGCTCGTCCGCCCTTGCAACAAGCGATTCATCGCGTGCTGAATGTGCACTTCTGTCCGCGTGTCAACCGAGCTGGTCGCCTCATCAAGAATCAAGATATCTGGATCAGCGACGAAGGCGCGCGCGATGGTCAACAGCTGTCGCTGTCCTTGCGAAATGTTGCTTGCCGACTCGTCTAAGATGGTGTGATAGCCTTCTGGAAGTTGGCGGACGAAGTTATCCACATGCGCCGCTTTAGACGCCGCCAAGATCTGCTCGTCAGTGGCCTGCTCATTGCCATACTTGAGGTTGTCCCAGATCGAGCCGGTGAAGAGCCAGGTATCCTGCAAGACCATGGCAAAGTGGCTGCGAAGGGCTTCGCGTGACATGTCGCGCGTATCGACCCCATCGAGGCGGATCGAGCCGCCGCTCACATCGTAGAAACGCTCCAACATGTTGATGACGGTCGTCTTACCGGCCCCTGTTGGCCCGACGATCGCAATCATCTGTCCAGGTTTGACCTGCAAGTTATAATCGGTCATCAACAGCTCGCCGCCGGCATAGCCGAACTGAACATGGTCCATGACCAATTTGTTCGGATCGTTGGCAATCGCCGGCACGTTAGATGGCTCGTTGGTCATGTCTTCTTCATCTAAGACTTCAAAGACCCGCTCAGCCGAGGCAATCGTGTTTTGAATCGTGTTGGCCAGGTTGGCGAGTTGTGAAATTGGCTGAGAGAATTGTTGGGTATATTGCAAGAACGCCTGCACATCCCCTAACGCAACCGTGCCATGAGCGACACCGACCCCACCGAAGATGGCGACGAAGACATACCCGATATTATTCAAGAAGGTCATCAGCGGCATGATGATACCAGACACGAATTGTGCCTTCCAAGCCGCATTGAAGAAGCGCTGGTTCTCGTCGTTGAAGGCTTCCATCGCAATGGCTTCACGATTGAAAGACTTTAACACCACCTGGCCGGCAAAATTTTCTTCGACTTGATTGTTCAGCAAGCCCAATGCCTTTTGTTGGGCGGCGAAGTACTTCTGAGATTTAGGCGCCACCACGCCCACAATCACCAATGACAACGGAATCGTAATTAACGCAATCAAGGTCATTTTCCAAGAGATTGACAACATCATCCACAACGTCCCGACGAAAGTGAACGTCGAAGTCACCATCTGCGTCAAGCTCTGTTGTAAGGTCGAGGCGATGTTATCCATATCGTTGATTGCCCGCGACATGATATCCCCATTGGAATGGGTGTCGTAGTAGTTGATCGGCACCGTCTTCATCTTAGCCTTCAACTCTTTACGCAGATCATAAACCGTTCGCTGCGAGACGCGCGTCATAATGTATTGCTGCATGAACGAGAAGAACGCCGACGCAACGTACATCAAGATCACGATTACGACAATGTGCTCGATCTTCGTGAAGTTGATCGGATATTCGGCCATTTTGATGCCGGCCTTTTGCTGGGCGACCCCTTTCATATAACCCTTGAAGATTTCGGTAGTCGCCTCCCCTAAGATCTTCGGCGTCCGGATCTGGAAAATCGTTGAGACGATCGCAAACACCAACACAACGGCGATACCGATCAAGCGGCTCTTCATGTAACCCAAAAGGCGCTTAGTTGTGCCCCAGAAGTTCTTCGGCTTTTCCACCAAGCCGCCGTGGCCACCGGGACCATGCCCCATGCCCCCACGAGGACGATTCGTATTTTCTGCCATTAGGCTTCATCCCCTTCTCTGATCTGCGAATGAATGATTTCTTGATAGGTCTCGTTGCTTGCCTTCAGTTCGGCATGAGTGCCACGGCCGACCATCTTCCCATCTTCTAAGACAACGATGGTATCGGCATCGGCAACCGTCGACACCCGCTGGCCAACAATGACGACCACTTTTTGAGAAATCTCGGCATCGTCTTTCAGTGCCTGGCGCAACTTTGCATCGGTCTTGAAGTCCAACGCAGAGAAAGAATCATCGAAAACGTAGATACTAGCATTTTTAACCAATGCCCGCGCAATCGCCAGTCGTTGCCGCTGACCCCCTGAGAAGTTGCCTCCGCCTTGTTCGACGTGGTAATCCAACCCTTCAGGATTCTCGGCAATGAAATCACGCGATTGTGCGATCTCAAGCGCGTGCCAGATCTCATCATCAGTCGCATTCGGATTACCATAGCGCATGTTTTCGCGCACGGTGCCGGAAAACAGCACGGCCTTTTGCGGCACGAAGGCCACCGCCTGATGCAGTGCTTTCAAATCCAGCTGATCGACCCGGACACCGTTGACTTTAACCTGTCCTTTTTCCACATCGTAAAATCTGGGAATCAGATTGATCATCGTCGTCTTGCCACTACCGGTGCCACCGATGATTGCCAGCGTCTGTCCGGCCTGCATCTTGACATCGATACCAGAAAGCGCCGGCTCTTCGGCGCCGCGATAGCGAAAATCGACTTGGTCAAACTGCAGGCTCGGGGTCATCCCCAATGCTTGCGGGCTCGTGGGCGAGTTGATCGGCGAATCCTGATTGAGAACTTCATTGATACGGACGGCAGAAGCCTGGGCCCGCGGAATGAAAACCAGAATCATCGCCAGCATCATGAAACTCATCAGGATCTGCATCGCGTAAGTCACAAACGCGATCATGTTCCCAGTTTGCAAGGCCTGTTGCGCGACCAGATGGCCGCCCCACCAAGTAATCCCGATGTTGGTCCCCGACATGATCAACGTCATGACAGGGAGCGCCAGCGCCATGATCGTGTTGACCTTGACCGCGTTATTGGTGTAATCGAGATTGGCCTCATCAAACCGGTCTTGCTCGAAATCGTCTTGACGGAACGCCCGAATCACGCGCACCCCTGTCAATCCTTCGCGAAAAACCAGGTTGATCTTATCGGTCTTCTCCTGCATCGCGCGAAATAGTGGTACCGCAAACTTCATCAAGACGCCGACAAAAATCAGCATAAGAGGGATCACAACCACGAAGATCATCGTCAGCGTATGGTTCTTCTGATAGGCCAAGAAGCTAGCCCCAACCAACATAATCGGCGCCATGATCATCATCCGCAAGATCATCATCCAGGCGTTTTGCAGCTGGGTCACGTCGTTGGTCGTCCGCGTGATCAAGGAACTTGTGCCGATCGCATCCATTTCATCATGCGAATAATTCAATACTTTCGAATAGACATCGTGCCGAACGTTTTGGCCGAGCTTTTGCGAGGTCCGAGCAGCAAGGAAGACGTTGCCCATCGCGGCGACGACCGAAAGCACGGAGAATAAGACCATTTTGATCCCGGTCTGCCAGATGTAATCAACATCCCCGGTAGCGACCCCATTATTCACAATGTCGGCAGTCAGGTTCGGCAGGTACAAGGAGCTAATGACCTGCACGACCATAAACAATGCCGCTCCGATCACCGCCCAAGCCGACATGCGGCCTTTGGCAAGTTTAATCATGTGTTCCCTCCTTCTTTGCGACCCCGAATTGTAACCACGTCAACATCTGGGCCATCCGGGCCTTCAATTCTTGGACCGGCACCTCTTCACCATCATGAAGATGATTATAATAATAGCCAATCGTCTGCATAAACAGCCCTGTCACCTGACGAACAAGAATCTGTAGCTCATCATCAGAGTGCACCAAGAGCTTCTCACGGTCGATATTTGCGACCAGATACTGGACTACTTGGCCTTTGCCTTTATGATGGTGTTCACCAGGGGACAGCTTGCTGGCCGCATGAAAGTCCATGTACATGAACACGTTGCGATAGAACTTGGCGTACGGCCCCGACACTAACGCATCGATCGCGTGGTCAAAAAGCTCGGCCATCGCGGCAAAGAAGTCACCGTGATGCGCGGTCAGCGTTTTCTCGGTCCAAAGCTCGGTGCCTTCGCGCACCTGATCGAGTAAATAGAAGAAAATATCCGCCTTATCGTCGAAGTACTGATAGAAACTCCCGCGCGGAATCCCCGCCTCCTTGATGATATTGGAGATGCTGGCGTCGCTGAACGGCGCCCGCGTGAACTCTGCATAGGCGGCCTTGATCAGCCGTTCACGCTTCTCATCCGGCAATCGGAAAAATGTTGGTTTTGGCATGTCCTGCTCCTTTCTCGCCACCAATTAGCACCGCACAGCTTCACGTTGCCCAAAAT
>CAKQZO010000140.1 GCA_934293835.1 uncultured Lacticaseibacillus sp.
GAGGATATCACGTAGCACTCAAGTCGACTGAACAACTTTGAACTTGATACAACTTTTACTATACGAGGAGGAATGCTTATGAATGTCGCAAACACTGCTTTTGTCTTACTTGCCAGCGTCCTTGTCTGGTTTATGACCCCGGGACTCGCCTTCTTCTACGGCGGATTGGTTTCAAAGCGTAACGTGGTCAATACGATGTTATCGGTATTTTACATTACCGGGATCGCCATTTTGTTGTGGGCATTGTTCGGCTATGAGATGGCGTTCGGACCAGACATCGGCGGTGTGATCGGCAAGATTCAAGGCCTCTTCTTGAACGGGGCTAACCTGAGCGGCTTGCGGCCTGATAAGCTCTCTAACGGCGCCTTCGTCTTATTCCAGATGATGTTTGCGATCATCACCCCGGCGCTGTTCATCGGCGCGGTCGTCGGCCGGATCCGCTTCAGCTTCTTAACCTGGTTCATCGTCTTGTGGAGCATCCTGATTTACTACCCGTTGGTCCACCTCGTCTGGAGCGCCGACGGCTTGATGGCCGGCTGGGGCGTCTTAGACTTCGCCGGCGGCACGGTCATCCACATCAACGCCGGGATCACGGCCTTGGTGCTTTCTGGCTTCTTAGGCGCCAGGCATGCCAAGCAAAGCCAACCGTCCAACCGGCCCTGGGTTCTCTTGGGCACCGCGATTCTTTGGATCGGCTGGTACGGCTTCAACGCAGGGTCGGCCTTGGCGGCAAACGGCACCGCAATCAACGCGGCGCTGACGACTTCGGTTGCCGCAGCGGCCAGCCTCGTGATGTGGATGTTCTTAGACGTTGCCAAGCACGGCAAGCCTACGCTGATCGGGGTCTGTACCGGCGCCTTGTGCGGCTTAGTCGGGGTCACCCCCGCCTGTGGCTACGTCACGATCTTCGGGAGTTTCGTCATCGGCATCGCCGCCACCGCGACCTCATATTGGTTCATCGAATATATCAAGCCCAAGCTTAAGATCGACGATGCCTTAGACGCCTTCGGGTGCCACGGGGTCTCCGGAATCGTCGGCTCGATTCTCACCGGCGTGTTCGCGACCAAAGCCGCCAACCCGGCGATTGCGGAAAACGGCTTGGCGTACGGCGGTGGCTTCCATCTCTTCGGCGTCCAGATTGCCGGCACCTTGGTCACGATCATCTTGGTGGCCGTGATGGCAACGCTAATCACAATTATCTTGCGTCGTTTCATTCCGATCCGCGTCACTGAACAAGATGAGGCGATCGGGTTAGACCTTTCAGAACATGGCGAAGTCGCCGAAGACAGCGGCGACGCCAGCGATGTGCTGCGCTATCCCGATGAATTCCTCGGCCAGATGCGCGGCTTCGACCCGAGAAATCCACGATAAGTTCTTAGCGAGACAGAATAATTGCCTTTTGCCTATCACCTTGCTTACAATGGTAGTGTTGAGATCACTCTTGTTGACAGGCAAGGAGGCAGTATGATGCAAGCATTCGGACTCACTCACCCCAACGGCCGGTTTACCGCCAACGATATTCCTGCGCCGATTCCTCGTCCTGGCCAGTTCACGGTTGCGCCCGTCGCCATCGGGTTGAACAATCGCGATCGTGCCGAACGCTTCAACGCCCCAGAAGGCCGCTTCACCATCCCCGGCCATGATGTCGTCGGCCACGTCGTTGACCCTGGCATCACCGCCTTCAAAAAAAACCAGCTCGTCATCGCCCACACGAATCAGGCCTATGCCGAACTGGTCATTGCCACACCGGACACGGCGATCGCACTGCCCAAACACCTCAGCGTGGCGCAAGCAGCCGCTTTGATTACCCCAGGCATCACCGCCTGGCGCATCGTGCACCGCTTCGCCACGATCGAACCCGGCCAGACGGTCATCGTCAAAGGCGCCAACGGTGGGGTCGGTGCGCTTGTTGTGCAACTGGCGACGGCCATGGGTGCCGATGTGATCGGCATCGCCAGCGCCCGCCATCAAGAAGCCGTGATTCGAGACGGCGCCTTGCGCGCGGTGCCTTACGACAACACTGATCTCTTAACCGTGCTGGCGAATGCCGGAGACGTCGTGATCAACGTGGCCATGGACGGAATCGGCTTCGCAGAAGACGTCGCGATGACGCGCCCTGGAGGCCAACTCATCACCGTCGCCCACATCGACCACCCCGTCGGCGACAAACAGGTGCAACTCGTTCACGTCCACCCGGTGGCCACCCCCAGCGACGCGACGGCACTCGCGGCTTTGGCCCCAGCCGTTGCGGAACAACAGCTCCACTTGCAGCTGGCAGAGCCTTTGCCCCTGACTTTGGCGGGCCTGCAAGCGGGCCACGACTTGTTAGGGCAGCCGCACGATGGCCGGATTGTTTTGGTGAAAGCCTAAAGCTGGTATAATCAGGTCAGAGACGGAGGTGTCCCCATGGCATTCAAAGGATTGAAGAAAACTGCGACGCAGATCAAAACGGATACGCCGAAACCAACGATCGAAGGCACAGTCTACAGCATCGTCTTCGGCGCCACCGCGGTCGTCGGCCTGCTCAGCTTTGGCATCTACAAGCTACTCACCCCAGAACGGGTCATCGCCAAAAAAGCAAAGGCGACGGTCGACAAACACCGCGACGGCGATGACTGAGGGGTAATCTCAAAACAATTTGGCACCAGGTTAAAAGCGCCACGCACCAAGGGACCCTCACCTCACAATTCAAAATGAATCGTGAGGTGAGGGTCCCTTGGTTTTTAGATACAAGCGTTCTGGTTTTCTTCGTCGAGCTGCGCTGAGCAATGGGCTAGGCCTAACGGCACGATCAACTCCGCGAACAAGTTCGTTCCGTTGTTCGTACACGTTACGCTACGCCCTAAACCCGCTCAGCTGTGCTCTGGTTTATTGTGATGATTTCTGAAATAGATCAATGTCATTAAGGCTAAGTAGATGACCCCGATCAAGAGGCTAATGCGTGTCTCTGGGTTCATGATCATGAATATCAGCGTCAGCGCTAAGAAGCCCAGGGTCAGATAATTCGTGTACGGCGCACCCGGCATTTTGAAGGGATGGTCGGCCATCTTGTCGGCGTGCTGTTTGCGAAAATGCGTCTCGGAAACCAGGATCACGACCCACGGCACCATTCCGGGTAAGACCGAACTGGAATAAACCATGACGAAGATATTCCCCGCTTCCGGCGCGATGATCGGCAGCAGTGCGTTGAGCAACACGCCTAAACCGATGCCTAGCCCGATCAACAATACCGGATAAAGCGGCACCCCGTGGCGATTCAGCAACTTGAACTTTTTCGGTAACTGACGCTCATCGGCCAGCGTATACAGCATCCGGCTGGCGGAGTAGATCCCGGAATTAGCACCGGACAGTGCCGCCGTGATCACCACGAAGTTGATCAAGGCCGCGGCGAAAGTGATCCCAATCTTAGAAAAAGTCTGAACGAACGGACTCCCGATCGCAGACAGTTGATTCCAAGGATAAATCGCAACAATCACGAAAATCGCGCCGACATAGAAGATCAAGATTCGGCCCACGGTGTCTTTGACCGCCTTGACGATCGTCGGCTTCGGATTCTCGGCCTCGCCGGCAGTGATTCCCAACAGCTCAACACCTTGATAAGACCCTAACACGATCGCCAAGGCGAAGAAGAAGCCTTTGACCCCACCGGTGAAAAATCCGCCGTGCGTCCAGAGGTTGCTGATACCGACCGGATGGCCGCCATTGCCGATCCCGAAGATGATCACGCCTAATCCGGCGACGATCATCAAAACGATCGTGACCACCTTAATCAAAGCGAACCAGAACTCCATTTCACCAAACATTCGCACCGAGATCAGATTGGCACAAACCAAGGTAGTGATTGCAATCAGCCCTGGCAACCAGCCCGGCAGATGCGGCCACCAGAATTGAAAGTACTCCCCGATCGCGATCATTTCTGACATGCCGACGACCACGAATTGGAAAACGTTACTCCAGGCGGTCAGATAACCGAACACCGGATGCATGTACTCAGTCGCGAATTTAGCAAACGAGCCCGTCGCCGGATCAACGTAAAGCATCTCGCCTAACGCCCGCATAATGAGATACAAAAAAATCCCCGCGATCCCATACGCCAAAAGCACAGATGGGCCAGTCCACTTGATCGTCGAAGTCGCACCCATAAACAAACCGACCCCGATCGTCCCGCCTAGGGCAATCATCTGCATGTGGCGAGCTGATAATTTACGTTGCATAAGCCATACTCTCTTTCGTCACGATTCGTAAACACGTGTCATAATTCACGACACGATGGGAGCTATTTTACTCGTTTTTCACACAAATGGCAAACACGTGTCACGTTATGTATACAAGAGCGAAGCGGGACAGGTTTAGTGGTGAGTGTAAGGCGGGCTGGGCTTGGGTGGCGAAGCCGCGCGAGACCGGAACGACTTACACGCAGCCACGTTGTCCTGCGTAGCTCGATGACGAGACAAGAGCGAAGCAAAGCGCTTCTAGCTGGGAGTCTAAGCCAGGGTACCGCAGTGATGCATCGCATCGCGAAGGCACTCTGACTTAGACAGCCCAGCGTTGCTT
>CAKQZO010000141.1 GCA_934293835.1 uncultured Lacticaseibacillus sp.
ACACCTACATCGAAATCGGCGCCATGTTCCCTGAAGCCGGCGGGATGAGCAAATACGCTCAGTACTCGCACGGCTCGCTACTCGGCTTCATCGCTGCATGGGCGAATTGGGTGTCATTGATCACCCTCATTCCAATCGAAGCCGTCGCCGCGGTGCAATACATGTCGACTTGGCCTTGGGCTTGGGCAACGTGGACGCACAAGCTACTCGCCAATGGGGTGATCACCAACTATGGCTTGGTGGTCGTTTACGGCTTCATCATTGTCTTCACCTTGTTGAACTTCTGGTCTGTCAAAATTTTAACGCGTTTCACCAGTTTGATTTCCGTGTTCAAGATCGGCATGCCGCTGTTGACGATCATTTTGTTGACGTTATCAGGTTTCCATCCGCAAAACTATGGCACGAGCCTGCACGACTTCTTCCCCTACGGCACCGCCGCGGTGTTTGCGGCCACCAGCGCGGCAGGTATCATCTTCTCCTTCGACGCGTTTCAGACAATCATTAATATGGGCGCCGAGATCGAACACCCCGAAAAAAACATCCTGCGCGGGATCACGATCTCACTCACGATTTCCGGGGTCTTGTACGTCTTGTTACAAAGCACCTTCATCACCGCCGTGCCGACCAAGATTCTCGCTACCGCCGGCTGGCACGGGCTGAACTTCAACTCCCCGTTCGCCGATCTGGCCCTCTTGTTGGGCCTGAGTTGGCTCAGCGTCTTGTTATACATGGACGCTTTCGTCTCGCCGTTCGGCACCGGGGTCTCCTTTGCTGCTACGGCAGCACGCGCCTTGTTTGCGATGGAATCTAATCACCATGTGCCACGCTGGTTGGGTAAGCTCAATCCCAAATACCGCATCCCGCGCATGGCGATGATCGCTGACACGGTCTTATCCATCATCATGGTGACAACGTTCCGTTCTTGGGCCGTCCTCGCGACCGTGTTGTCAACGGCAACGCTGATCGCTTATCTTACCGGACCAGTCACCGCCGTCTCCTTGCGCAAGCTGGGCGCGCATCTTTATCGGCCGGTACGCCTGCGCAGCCTGAACTGGATCGCACCAATTGCCTTCGTGTTGACCAGCCTCGCCGTTTATTGGGCGATGTGGCCCACTACCGTGCAGGTGATCTTAATTATTCTGATCGGGCTCCCATTTTACTTTTACTTCGAATGGCGTTCCGGATTCAAAGAACTCCGCAGCGCGATTCGACCGGCACTATGGATGTTAGTTTACCTCATCTTCATCTCCGTGATGTCTTACGCCGGTGCCCATCAGTTCAACGGGGCCGACTGGATTCATTACCCATGGGATTTTCTGGTGATCGGGCTGTGCTCACTCGGCTTTTACTATTGGGGCATCCACAGCTGGACGACCAGCGATCTGCCCGCGGCGGAGAAGGTCAACGCCACGGTCGCCCATATCAAAGACGACTGGCACGAAGACTAATGGCCTCAAGTAGCCGCGATCGGCGCAACGTGATGTTGCCCGGATCGCGGCTTTTTTGTGCCATCAGCTAGCCATCTTCTGCCAGCAATTCATCGCTCCTCAGCCGCAGTCTCGGGGGCATCAGCGTTGACGGCGGTAGCGAACCGATCGTCCCCTGTTCGTGGTGCAATCCCCTCATCTAGAGAGGTCGTGATCGCCTGCCAAATTCTTTGTATCATATTGCTAATTCGTTAGGCGATATTGTCAACCCTAATTCATTTTCTTGCTGGGCACAAAAACAGCGCCTCACTGCCAACGTTGGTTGGCACGAGGCGCTTTGTTGTCCGCTTAAACTTCTGGTCCAGGTTCAGAGGTGATCAGTTCCATCTCACCGGTCAATGTCCAAGCCTTGATCTGGTTTGGAATCAGGAAGTGCGTTCCCTTCTTGATTGGGAAAGCCTTCCCATCTGCGGTGAACTCGCCATTCCCTGCGAGGACGGAAACCAGCGTATACGGCGCAGTGGCCGCCTGCTTCAAAGTCCCATTAACCACGATCCGTTGCACCGCAAAATATGGTGACAGTGGTGGTTGCACATAAGTGGTGATCGTCGCATCGTCAGCCGTCACCGTCTGGATATCCAGCTTAGGATCCACCGAAGGCACGTTGGTGGTGTCGATACTTTGTTGCAGGTGCAACTCACGTGTGTGCCCTTGGGCATCTTTGCGATCGTAGTCGTACAAGCGGTAGGTCGTATCTGACGACTGCTGGGTCTCCAACACCATAATGCCTTTATTCAGCGCATGGATCGTGCCACTTGGCACATAGAAGAAGTCCCCGGTCTTGACCGGCACCTTGCGCAGCAGGTGGTCCCAATCGCCTTGATGAATCATATCCGCAAGCTCTTCGCGCGACTTGGCGTGATGGCCATAAATCAGATAAGACCCCGGTTCTGCGGAAATCACATACCAGCACTCCGTCTTGCCCAACTCACCGGAACGTTCGTGGGCTGCCGCATAAGCATCGTCTGGATGCACCTGCACAGACAACGAATCATTAGCGTCTAAGATCTTGGTCAACAGTGGGAATACCTTGCTTTGCTGATGGCCAAAATAATCTTGGTCCTCTGCCCACGCCTGTGTCAGGGTCTTGCCTGCAAGCGGGCCGTTTTCGATGGTTGAAGGGCCGTTAGGATGCGCAGAAATCGCCCACAATTCGCCGATCTTACCGTCTGGAATCTGATAGCCGAACTCGGTTTCCAGCTTGCGACCACCCCAGATTTTTTCATGAAACACAGGTGCTAGGAATAATGGCTCCGTCATAGTGTCCTCCCGAAAAAACATATTGATTACCGCTTCATTCTACCACGCTGCCAAGTATTGAGCGACGACTTCATCACGCCGTGCCAAAAAATCTGGATTCACGCGCGGATGCACCCGGTTGCTTAACACGATCAAGGCACGCTTCTGCTGCGGTTGCAGCAACCAAAAGCCACCGGTGTAGCCTGTATGATACAGCCACAAGGAACCAGAAGCCGCGCGCCGTAAGTCCCAGCCGAGACTACGCCCGCCTGCATAGGCTTGAGTCAGCTGGCTGAATGACTTTGGCCAGGCCGCACTCACCCGCTGGCCGAACGCATACTGGGTGAACCCAATCAGGTCGGCGAGGCTCGCAAACAATCCAGCCGAACCGGCATGGGGCTGCAAGATACGGGCCTTCGGGTCATGGACGATTCCTTGCAACAGCTGGCCGTTTTGATAGGTGGTCGGCACGCACAACGCTGGCTGAGGCTGAAAACTCGCCGTCGCCAACCCCAAGGGCCGCAATACGCGCTGGGCAATCAGCGACTGGATCGCGTCTTGATAGACGTGTTCGAGTGCCCAGCCCACCAGCAACAAGTTGAAATCGCGATACAACACTTTTTTGGGGCCAGTGGGTTTGAGCGTCGTGATCAGCGCCTGTCGCAGCGCTACCGCGCCGAGTTCATCACGGTGCGGGATATACCCTTGAAGCCCACTGGTGTGCGTCAGCGCCTCGCGAAACGTCGTTGCAGGCGCAAACTCAGGCAACCAGGCGTGAAGCGGCTGATCGATCGTCACCAGGCCGTCGTCTAACGCCTGCAAGAAAACCGTCGTCGTCCCTAACACCTTCGTCAGACTGGCGAGGTCATAACGCATCCCTGGCCGCAACGCCTTGCGCTCAGGTAGCCACTGGCTATCGCCAAACACCCGCGCCACCACCGCTTCTCCGTTCATCATTGCCATCGAAACCCCAGGTACCACGCGATCCGCCACGAGTCGGTGGAGCATCGCTTCTGTTTGATCCATCTTGCCACTTCCAATCTGCCCATCATTGTACCATACGGTACCAGCTAACAAAGCAAACGCCCCCGGGCCGCCGATTCAGTTGCGAATCGCGGTGCGAGGGCGTTGGCGACCTAGGCCGACTAGCTTTGCCGCGCAGCCGTCAAGCGGCCAATCGGCTTGACGAAAGCAAACAAGATCAAGCCTAAGACGATGCTGACGATACCGACTGCGGCGAAGTACGCGATCTCGGTATTCGCCGAATAATACTTCACGATTTGCGAGTTGATGGCCTGGCCAGTGGCATTGGCCAAGAACCACATACTCATCATCTGGCTGTGAAAAGCCTTGGGTGCCAGCTTCGTCGTGATCGATAAGCCGATCGGTGAAATCAGCATCTCCCCAATTTCAACGAAGAACCAAGACCCGACCAACCAAAACGGACTGACCCGTCCAGCTGTCCCGTAAAACATCCCCGGCAGCGTCATGAACAAGTACGAGACCCCGGCGAACAACAAGCCCGTCGAGAACTTCGCCGTCTCCGAAGGTTGATTCTTCCACCGACTCCATAGCCGAACAAAAAATGGCGTGAAAATCATCATAAACAGCGGGTTGAGTGTCTGGAAGTTAGAGGCCTGAAAATGCCAGCCGCCGACATGTAAGATCGTCCGCTGCTCTGCGAATAAGGCCAAGATCACCGAGCCAGATTCTTCGATCGCCCAAAAGATCACCGCCGCCAAGAATAACGGGATATACGCCAACACATGCTTGCGCTCGACGCGGTCAACCTTCTTGCTGGTCAGCATCATGATGAAATAAAGC